>CAYWXN010000349.1:0-2314 GCA_964462075.1 uncultured Ruminiclostridium sp.
GCAGCAGATGGCGTAGTTTTATATGCACAGAACTGGAAGACCATACTTAAAACCGGTGGGAAAATACTGCTGTTCCTACTTATTTTCTCTCTTGTTGCCTTTTTAATATTCCTGCCAATTTCAAAGGGAATATTCGCTGGTGTAGAAAGCCTTGAAAATGGTCTTGCTATGCCAATTGCATGGGCCCTTACAATAGCATTTGTACTTGTTTTAAAATGGGCAATCCTTGACTCTATTATTATGATATTTATGATGAGCAGCTATCTCAAGGTAGCTTATGGCGCTCAACCCAGCTATGACCTTTATGGCAAGCTTCAAGGTATGAGCAAAAAATTCAAAGAGCTTTTCGGAAAGTCTCAGGAGGCTCAAAATACAGCCAGCCCGGCTACCGGTGCACCGGTATAGTTATCATAAGAAAACCTAAGGGGTTGCCAGAGTGGCAACCCCTTATTTATTTCACCACTTCTTTAAAAACCTCATAATTTGTTATTGGTGCTTTACATGAATGCTTTTCACAAACATATACTGCAGTTTTATTCGGTGTAATTTTATATGATTCAAGAAACGGGGCTATTGTTGCTAAGGTTTCATCGTCGGCACTGTAAACCATAGAAACCGAAAAAGGACTGAATTTTTCCTTAATAATATCTGTGTAAGGCTTTGCATTTTCTATTGTATCTGTTGATATTATAATCTCTTGTCCCTTAGAATAACCAAAAAGTAGAGCCATTAAGCTATATGAATAGCTGATTGGCTGTGCTGTAATGCTGTCTGAAAAAGTTCTGAATATTTTTTGAGCCTTTTCTTCATACTCAAATTTTCCTGTAAGACGGCTTAATCTCATAAAATTTAAAGCAGAAACTGAATTGCCGGAAGGAATTGCGCCGTCATAAACCTCCTTAGGCCTTGTAAGCAATTTCTCGCTGTCATTTCCGTAAATAAACAATCCTCCGCTGCTTTCATCCCAAAACAGTTCTAATAAATCATCAGAGAGCGAAATAGCTCTTTTTAAATAGTCGGATTTATATGTTGTTTCATAAAGCTCTATTAATCCTAATATAAAAAATGCGTAATCCTCCAGATATGCCGGATAATCAGCCTCTCCGTCACGATATCTTGAAAGCAATCTACCATCATCACTTATCAGATTATTAAATATAAAATTAGCAGCATTAATAGCGGCTTGCGTAAATACATTTTCATTAAGGGCTCTTCCTGCAAGGGCCAAAGCCGCTATCATAAGTCCATTCCATGAAGTTAGAATTTTATCATCCTTAAGTGGATGAATTCTTTTTTCTCTATATTTAAAAAGCTTGTCTCTTGAAAGTTTTACAGCATTTATATTTTCATAGGATAAATTATTGTTAATTAAATTCGGAATGTTCTTTCCTTCAAAACTTCCTTTAGATGTTATGTTATAGAAAGTAGCAAATGCTCTCCCCTCTTCTTCTCCTAAAACTGAATAAATCTCTTCCAGATCCCAGACATAAAATTTGCCTTCTATTCCCTCGGAATCAGCATCTTCGGCGCAATAAAAGCCTCCCTCGGGTGAAGTCATATCTCTTAATACATAAGTTAATATGTCCCGGGCAATAGCCCCGTATTTTTCTTTATTTGTAGCCTGATAGGTTTCAAGATAAGTTAGAGCCAAAAGTGCATTATCATAAAGCATTTTTTCAAAATGCGGAACCAGCCATCTGTTATCAGTTGAATACCTGCAAAAGCCAAAGCCTATATGGTCGTATATACCGCCTTTATACATTGAATCCAAGCTTTTTTCAACCATCTGCAGTGCTTTGGGATTATTTGTGCGCTTCCAGTATCTTAATAAAAACATTAGATTATGTGGTGTCGGAAATTTAGGAGCATGGCCAAACCCTCCGAATACAGGGTCAAAATACTGTTCAAAACTAAAAAATGCCTGGTCAAATATGTCTTCAGAGATATTCGACATGCCGGGTTTACCTTTACGAGTTATATATTCTGTTATTTTATCACCGGATTCTAAAATTAACTTCCTGCTATTGGTCCATTCATTGTTAATTGCCTTCAGAATGGTCATTAAACCTTGCATCCCCATCCTATCATTCTTTGGAAAATAGGTTCCCGCAAAAAAAGGCTTTTGATCATGTGTCATCATTATAGTGAGAGGCCAGCCGCCGCTTCCGGTAATGGCTTGACACACATTCATGTAAATAGTGTCAACATCGGGTCGTTCCTCCCTATCTACCTTTATCGATACAAAATGTTTGTTTAGATAATCAGCAGCCTCAGAATCTTCAAAGCTTTCGCGCTCCATTACATGGCACCAGTG
>CAYWXN010000350.1:0-2306 GCA_964462075.1 uncultured Ruminiclostridium sp.
TTGATGTAGATACGGTAATTATGTCAATCGGCACTTCTCCGAATCCTTTGATTCGAAGTACTACCTCCGATCTTTCCACAAACAAATGGGGATGCATTGTTGCTGATGAACAAACCGGCCAAACAAGCAAAGATGGTGTGTTTGCAGGTGGTGATGCAGTAACCGGTGCTGCTACTGTAATTCTGGCCATGGGTGCCGGCAAAAAAGCAGCAGCGGCCATAGATGACTATGTTAAAAGCAAGAAGTAATTCTTGACTATTGCCTTAATAACAATTAATGATGCTCAAGTAAATATGATAGCCTGCTCTGGTTATAGGGCAGGCTTTTTGCTGTAAAATTTTTATGCAACTTACGTAATTAAATCTTGCATTTTCCTATTTCCTTTGCTATAATTGATACAGCATTGTTTTACACTCTTGTTAATCGACGCTAATCATCTTGCTTTAAGGGTTACACCGGTATATTTTTAGCTTTTACAGAGTGTTAAACTGAAAAATAAATTTTTATTTATCTAATTTATCTAAATTTTATGCAAGTTTTAAATTTTATTGTTGCAATTTGCCGGTTATTTAGATAGAAAGGATTTCTTATTGGAGGTTTTGTAATGAAATTATTAGCTGGGGTTTATGAACAAGTGGTAAAGCGTAATCCGGGTGAGTCTGAATTTCATCAGGCTGTTAAAGAGGTATTTGAATCCTTGGAACCCGTTGCCGAAAAACATCCCGAATACATCAAAGCCGGTATTTTTGATCGGATAGTAGAGCCCGAAAGACAAATAATTTTTCGTGTGCCATGGGTTGATGATAATGGTACGGTACAGGTTAACCGCGGCTTCCGTGTTCAGTTTAACAGTGCCCTAGGGCCATACAAAGGCGGGCTTCGCTTTCATCCTTCTGTAAATCTCGGAATAATAAAGTTCTTAGGCTTTGAACAGATTTTTAAAAATTCTCTTACCACACTTCCAATGGGAGGCGGTAAGGGTGGTTCGGATTTTGACCCAAAAGGAAAATCCGATATGGAAATCATGCGTTTTTGCCAGAGCTTCATGTCTGAACTTTACCGGCATATAGGACCTGATACCGATGTCCCCGCGGGTGATATAGGTGTTGGCGGCCGTGAAATAGGATACATGTTCGGTATGTATAAAAAACTGCGTAATGATTTTACAGGGGTATTAACAGGTAAAGGTATTTCCTACGGAGGAAGCCTTGCCCGCACGCAAGCGACAGGTTACGGCCTCTGCTATTTTATTGACGAAGCATTAAAGGCAAAGGGACTTTCCTTTGAAGGCAAGACCGTTATTATTTCAGGCTCCGGCAATGTGGCAATTTATGCTGCTGAGAAAGCTTCCCAGCTTGGTGCCAAGGTTGTTTCCCTTAACGATTCCAATGGTTATATTTATGATGAAAACGGGATTAATATTGATACAGTAAAGCTTATTAAGGAAGTTCAGAGAGGCCGCATATCAGATTATGTAAAGCATCATCCCAATGCGACATACACCGAGGGCAGCAGGGGAATCTGGGCCATTCCCTGTGACATTGCTCTGCCTTGTGCAACTCAGAATGAGCTTAACGGCCACGATGCCGAAAATCTTATAAAGAACGGCTGTATCGCTGTCGGTGAAGGTGCTAATATGCCTACAACACCTGAAGCTGTAGAACTGTTTCTTAAGAATAAGATTATATTTGCTCCCGCTAAGGCAGCCAATGCAGGCGGAGTTGCGACTTCCGGTCTGGAAATGTCCCAAAACAGCATGAGACTGTCATGGTCATTTGATGAAGTAGATGAAAAATTAAAGGATATAATGAAAAGCATTTACCAAAATTCTAGCCAAGCCGCTTCAGAATACGGGGATCCCGATAATCTTGTACTCGGTGCAAATATCGCAGGCTTCAAAAAGGTTGCCGCCGCTATGTATGCACAGGGTGTAGTTTAATTGAATCCAGGGAGACTACTCATTTGTTTTATATGATGTCCACGCAATATAAGAAAATTGCCTCGCTACCGCGACGGCAATTTTCTTGATATTCGCAAGCTCATATTAAGAATAATGCGTACTACATTGTCATCCTGAATGAAGCGAAGAATCTTATGTAATTAGAGTGCGCCAGCGTAGATTCTATTTGCATTATACAGGGGGCGGGCGCAAGAATCTCATTTCGAACGCCTCTAAGCACCTGGCTCTATAAGATCAATGTCCCCGGTAAGAGACATTCCTCCGCGTTCGCTCCGTCATGTCCGGCCAAGGGGTCTTTTGCTCACGGGTCGCTCATACATTTCCAATAATGTTACTGTGCGGTGGT
>CAYWXN010000351.1:0-2298 GCA_964462075.1 uncultured Ruminiclostridium sp.
CCTCTGCGTTCATACCAGCGATATGAGTGGCACTCCATAATGGAAGCTGTGTATCGCCATGCTCACCTACTATATAACCATGAACATTCTTCACGTCTACATTGAATTTTTCAGCCAGAGAAAATCTGAATCGAGCGCTGTCAAGAACTGTACCTGAGCCGAAGACACGACCGTTTGGGAGTCCTGACCACTTCTGAATTTTATAGGTAAGTATATCAACAGGGTTTGAAACGACCAAGATAACACCATGTGTATAATATTTCATTACATTTTCGGTGATATCCTTTGCTATGACGACATTTTTCTTGGCTAAATCGAGGCGGGTCTCACCTGGTTTTCTGCCTATTCCGGCTGTCACAATAATGACATCGCAACTTGATATATCAGAATAATCGCCTGAATAAACCGCCATTTGTCCTAAAAAACATAGACCATGGTTAATATCCAGAGCCTCTCCCACAGCCTTTTCTTTTTTTTCATCGATCAAAACAATTTCGCTGGCATACTGTTGAAGCGCCATTGCAAAAGCGATTGATGCTCCTACATTTCCTGCGCCGATGATGGCAACTTTAGTCTTACTGGTTTCTGGCATAGAATCTTCCTCCTGACTGAATTGTTAAATAATTAACGGTATTATGGTATCATATTTTTTACCGCAAGGTTAGATAAAAATTTAACAATTAGATGCCGAAAAACCGATGAAATTTTGTACAAAAAAAAGAACATAGTCATTTAAAGTATGCTCGCTACGGGGTTGAATGTTAGTTTATATATTCTTTATTGACACATATATCACTATGATATATCATTATGTTATATTAAAAACAAAGTGGGTAAATATGAAAGAAAATACCGGAAAATCGAAATACGTATTGCTGGGAATGCTGGCGCGCATGCCGCAAACCGGCTATACAATAAAAAAATGGATCGAGGAAGAATACAGCCACTTCTGGCAAGAGAGTTTTGGTCAGATATATCCTGCACTAAAGAGACTGGTTGCCGAGGGGCTTGCCGTCAGTTCCGACAATATGAAAACCAGAAGCGGTCGTGGACAGATAGTATACAGCATTACTGAGGCCGGAAGGAAAGAACTTTCGGATTGGTTGCGTGAAGAGCCGGAGATCGAGAAAATCAGATATGAAATACTTCTGAAGATTTCCTTCGGAGAGAATACTGAGTCTGATGTATTGCTCGGGCATTTGGACGATTTTATCAGGAGAAATGAAAAACTGGTCAAGGACATGAACGGTTATATCGAGCTTTTTGACCAATATAAAGAACAGGGTATGGATTGCACCTACAGTCAACTTACTGCGCTGTCCGGTGTTTATGTCTATTCAGCGATGAGAGATTGGGCTGTCGAAGCCAAGAGAATTATTTCGAAAAAGCGGCTGATAAGTAAAGAGACAAAGGGTTAGTAAATGAATATTTTTATTTTTGGCGATGAATTTTCGGATAACATAAATTACATATTAACAGAAATTAAAAGTAGTAAGGAGATAGATAATTATGACGATTGGTGAAGCAATGAAAACACGGCACACGGTACGTAAATATACTGATAAGCCCATTCCGGCTGAGCTCGTAGAGAATTTGAAGGTCAGAATCAAGGAGAATAACGATAAGTATAACCTTTCAATCAAGCTGATGATTAATGACAAGAAGGCTTTCGATGCTTTTATAAAGCTCATTCTTGCCAAAGGGGTAAATAACTATCTGATTCTATCGGGTCCGGATACTCCTGATCTGGATGAAAAGCTTGGATACTCTGGAGCGGATATCATGTTATACGCACAGACACTCGGACTTAATACATGGTGGGTTGGAAGCACGTTCAATAGAAAAGACGTTTCAATAGCGGCAGATTCTAACAGGGTAACCGGTGTGATTGCCATAGGCTATGGTGCTACACAAGGTGTTCCTCATAAATCCAAAAATCCGGAAGACATCAGTTTATACAACGGTGAGGCACCCGAATGGTTCAAGAACGGTGTAGCTGCAGTTCTACTTTCGCCTACGGCACTAAATAAACAGGCATTTAGTATCAAAGGCGATGGAATTAAGGTTTCTATGACCTGTAATAATGGTATCTTCACCGGATCTGACCTCGGCATTGCAAAATACCATTTCGAGGTTGGCGCGGGAAAAGATAATTTCGAGTGGGTATAAATCTTAAAAGTTATCATTGGGGGAGAAAATTTCAATGTCTATCACAAAGACCCGAATGCAATGTATTATAATGTAGTTTTCACCAAGGAGGCACATAGTATATGAAAATAAAGGTTGCCAATAAAAGCT
>CAYWXN010000352.1:0-2283 GCA_964462075.1 uncultured Ruminiclostridium sp.
AAAAAATGCTGGTTCATGAAGGCCCCGCCAGAGTATTTGATTCAGAGGACGATGTAATTAAGGCTATTTTAGGCGGTGAAATAAACAAGGGAGAGGTAGTAGTTATCCGTTATGAAGGTCCAAAAGGTGGTCCGGGTATGCGTGAGATGCTTATGCCGACTTCCGTCCTTGCAGGAATGGGCTTGGATGCAGATGTAGCCCTTATTACAGACGGACGATTCAGTGGAGCAACAAGAGGTGCTTGCATAGGGCATGTATCGCCCGAGGCTGCTGAAGGTGGTCCAATAGCTCTGATTAGAGACGGAGACATTATATCTATTGATATGAAGAAATGCACCCTTAATTTTAATATAACCGATGACGAGCTCGAAAACAGAAGAAAGAACTGGGTTTGTCCATCGCCTAAGATTAAGACGGGATATCTTGCACGCTACTCAAAATTTGTTACATCAGCCAGCGAAGGCGCTGTAATGAAAGTATAGGAGGATATAGCATTGAAATTAAACGGAGCTGAAATTCTAGTTGAATGCCTGCTTGAGCAGGGTGTAGATACCGTATTCGGATTTCCCGGAGGAGCAGTTTTAAATATTTATGATGCTCTGTATAAATATCAGAATAAAATTCGCCATATATTAACCTCCCATGAGCAAGGCGCTTCCCATGCGGCCGATGGTTATGCCAGAGCTTCGGGTAAGGTTGGTGTATGCCTTGCTACCTCAGGCCCGGGAGCTACCAATCTGGTTACGGGTATTGCAACTGCATATATGGATTCGATTCCGATGGTTGCTATTACAGGAAACGTAGCATTGAATCTTCTTGGCAAGGATAGCTTTCAAGAGGTTGATATTACAGGGATTACAATGCCTATTACCAAGCATAATTTTATAGTGAAAGATGTTAACGACTTAGCCGATATTGTCAGAAAAGCTTTTAAAATTGCTAGAGAGGGCAGACCCGGCCCTGTACTTGTAGATATTCCAAAGGATATTACAGCCCATAAGACTGAATACGTGAAAAGAGAGGCCGAAGTTATTGAGAGGTCTGTCGAGTACATAAACAATAATGCTGTGATAGAGGCTATAGAACTCTTAAATAACAGCGACAGACCATTAATATACGCAGGCGGGGGTGTGTCTACATCAGATGCATGCCAGGAGCTTTATGAACTTGTGGAAAAACTTCGTGCACCTGTAACATTAAGCCTTATGGGAATGGGAGCTTTTCCTGCAACCCATGAGCTTTATACCGGAATGGTGGGAATGCACGGGACAAAGGCTTCTAATATGGCAGTTACCGAATGTGATCTTCTTGTGGCAATAGGAGCTCGTTTCAGTGACCGCGTTATAAGTAAGCTTGAACGCTTTGCACCCTGTGCAAAGATACTTCATATTGATATTGATGCTGCGGAAGTCAATAAAAATATCAGATCTGAGTGTCATATAATCGGTGATGTAAAAGAAGTATTAAGCCGTATTAACAAGGGCATTGAAACCCGAGACAGAAGCCAATGGCTTAGTTTTATCACAGAATTGAAAGAAAAATATCCATTAAGCAAAGATTCGGAGGACTTGACTCCGCAGTTTATACTGGACAAAATCTATGATGTAACCCGGGGAGATGCAATTTTATCAACCGAAGTCGGCCAGCACCAGATTTGGACGGCCCAATACTATAAGTTTACAAAGCCTCGTACACTTATAACCTCGGGAGGATTGGGTACAATGGGCTTTGGGCTGGGAGCATCAATGGGCGCTCAAATTGCAAGACCCGATAAAAGAGTATTTAACATAGCAGGCGATGGCAGCTTCAGAATGAATTTAAACGAGCTTGCCACAGCAGTAGAATATAACCTTCCTATTATTGTAGTAATTATGAATAATCATGCTTTAGGCATGGTAAGACAATGGCAGAATATGTTCTATGACAAGAGGTTTTCTCATACAACATTAGATAGAGGAACTGATTTCGTCAAGCTGGCAGAAGCCTTTGGTGCATGCGGTTTTAATCTGACTAAAAAAGAGGACACCGAAAGAATTCTTACTGAAGCATTAAGTCTGAATCGCCCTGTGGTTATAAACTGTGAGATAGACAAGGACCTGAAAGTTTGGCCCATGGTTCCCCCCGGAGCAGCTTTAGAGGATGTTTTAGTCGGTGAATCGGATGTAATAAATAATTGATGAAACTTACCTAAAGATGCAGTTGTTGGTGTCATAGCTATGAGTATAATAGAACCTTTAGCCGATGTCATGTGTGCGCTCAGGAATTTCATCCGGAAATTATTCG
>CAYWXN010000353.1:0-2279 GCA_964462075.1 uncultured Ruminiclostridium sp.
CACCTAAAACCTAAAATATATAAATGGGTTATAGCTTGAGTTTCCCAGATACATGATTGATATAAAATATATTAGAACAAGCCCAAGTCCTGCCGCATAAGGGTAAAAGCGATGCTTTGATAAAGACAATACAAGATTTCTGACTAGCGGTGTACAGGCCAGAATCGCAACCATCAGCAGAAGAAAATTATCGTGGAGTAGCAGCAAGGGATTTGTTAAATCAGTGGTAATGCTAAACCCAAAGAGCTTCTTAAAATACAGAACTGCATGGGAAAAATTATCTGTACGGAAAAAGACCCAACCCATTATTAAGGTAAAAATTAAATAGCAATGTTGGAAAAATTGAGGCATTTTATTTAGCAGATTTGATAGAAATAGACGTTCTAAAGCAATCAAAAAGCCAAAGTACAATCCCCACAAGATAAAATTCCAACTGGCGCCATGCCAGAGGCCTGTTAAAAACCACACAACAAAAAGGTTGCGATAATTGGCCAGTTGAGATTTGCATCTGCTTCCGCCCAGAGGTATATATACATAATCTCTAAAAAATGTACCCAAGGAGATATGCCACCTGCGCCAGAATTCGCCTATGGATTTAGAGATATAAGGGTAATTGAAGTTTTCATCAACCTCAAAGCCAAACATTCTTCCAAGACCTATAGCCATATCGGAGTAGCCCGAAAAGTCAAAATATATCTGCAGACTGTAGCTGATTAGCCCAATCCAAGCCGATAAGACACCAAAGGAGCCGCTCTTGAAATTAAAGACATTATCGGCTATTAAAGCCAGATTATTCGCCAAAATCACTTTTTTCCCCAAGCCCAAGATGAATTTAGTGACTCCTCCGGTAAACATATTGAGGGAATGGACCCTGCTTTCAAACTGCACAGATATAGCAGAGTATTTCACTATTGGCCCCGCAGTTAATTGAGGGAACAATGAGATATAAAGGGAAAGATTGATAAAATTCTTCTGTACGGTCACGGTACACCTATATACATCTACAAGATAAGTTATAATTTTAAAGGTGTAAAATGAGATTCCTAACGGCAGTGCCATTTTGGCTACCGGTATATTAAACGGAAGAATATTATTTATGTTTGTTATAATAAACGGCAGGTATTTAAAAAATACTATAAGCCCCACATTAAATACTATAGAGGCAATAAGGCAGAGCTTTTTTCTATTTGAGCTACTTTGTATCAATAGACCAAAGGCATAATTAATAATGATTGATATAGGAAGTAACAGGATGTATATAGGCTCACCCCAGGCATAAAAGAATATGCTGACAAGAAAAAGAAAAATATTCTTATACCTGGTGCCAGGCAACAGATAATAACCTGCTAATGCTAATGGAAGGAAGAAAAATAAAAATATCAGGCTGCTGAATAACATAATAAAATTCCTTCAAAATTCACGCATTAATAACATCTTTCCATTTGGAGAAAACTAACAAAGCTATTTTACCATATAATAGCTTTATAAAACTACTGTTTTAATGATTCATAAAACTTATGACGGGCGGAGACCTTAAAGTAGACTACATTATAAAAGCTAACTTATGGTATAATATTATTTTATTAACTTAAGAGAAAATAACGAGCGAGGTGTTAAAATGGAGTGCGGCGAGTTGCTAAAAAAGCTTAGTGATATCAGAGCCGTTGCAGGTAGAGAAAATATGGCAACCGATAAGATAGCCGGGCTTTTTCGTGAGTATTGTGATGATGTCAGCATTGATGATTTTTATAACGTAATAGGCTTTAAAAAGGGACAGGCCGAGAAACCGGGAAATGTTCTCGTAACAGCTCATTACGATGAAATCGGCCTTATCATAACAGGTATCGAGGATAGCGGCTTTTTGCGTTTCACAGCAGTCGGTGGTGTTGATGCTAAGGCTATAGGAGCCATGGAAGTTACTGTTCACGGAAAGGAAGACCTTTTCGGCGTTATAGGGGTTAAACCGCCACATCTTATTCCTCCCGAGGATAAAGAAAAAGGCATTAAAATGGAGGATATGAGGATCGATATTGGCTATGGCGGGGATAAAGCCCGGGAGCTGGTTAGCATAGGCGATATGGTTTCCTTTAATAGCCCGGCTCGTGAGCTTATGAATAATCGAATAGCCGGAAAAAGTATGGATAACAGGAGCGGAGTGGCTGCCATTGTAGAAATATTAAAAGAGCTTAAGAAAATTAAGCATGATGATAATGTATATGTTGTAGCTACCGTCCAGGAGGAGCTTGGCCTTATCGGTGCAATTTGTGCCACATATAATA
>CAYWXN010000354.1:0-2270 GCA_964462075.1 uncultured Ruminiclostridium sp.
CCGGAGCTATCCTTAAATACATGTCTATATCCAAAGTGTTGTGATGAGTAATAAATGGGCGCGCAGTTGCGCCGCCGGGAATTGTATTCAGAATCGGGGTATCCACCTCAAGAAAATCTCTCTTGTCAAGAAATCTTCTGATTGCCGCGATTATCTTGCTTCTTGTAATAAAAGTTGCTTTTACATCGGGATTGACAATTAAATCAAGATATCTCTGACGATATCGTGCATCGGGATCCTTAAGCCCGTGAAATTTCTCGGGAAGAGGTCTCAGTGACTTGGACAAAAGAGTATAGGTATCAACATGAATTGATATCTCGCCCATGCGGGTTTTGAATACTTTTCCGGTGACGCCTATTATATCACCGATATCGAGCTTTTTAAAGCTTTCGTATTGATCCTCGCCGACATCGTTGATCCTAACATAAAGCTGTATTCTTCCGTCCCTGTCCTGAAGATCGCAGAAACTTGATTTTCCCATACCTCGTTTGCTCATCAGTCTGCCGGCCAAAGAAACATTTTTATTCTCATAACCTTCAAAATCAGAAAGAATTGCATTGGTTCTATCTGTAACATCATATTTAACCTTATAAAACGGATCATTTCCCGTCTCCTGAAGCTCGGAAAGCTTGTTACGCCTGACCTGAAGAATTTCGTTCAGATCCGATTGCTCGTTGTTATTTTCAATGATTTCTGACATTTTTACCTCCAAAACATTAAAGAAAACAGCTTACATTATTATGTAAACTGTCGTGGTATCGAAACATAATTATACCCTAAATTAATAGTACAAACAAGAACTATTACTTATAGATATCAATTACCTTAAACTTTATTTTACCTCCGGGAACTTCAATATCAACCGTTTCACCGACTTTATGCCCCAAAAGCGCACTGCCTACCGGAGATTCATTAGATATCCTGTTGGAAGCAGGATCAGCCTCAGTAGACCCTACGATCTGATAATCGTAATCTTCTTTTGATTTGATATCGCGAATTTTTACTCTTGCACCTAGATTTACTACTTTGGTATCTACTTCCTCTTCATCGATAATTGAAGCATTCTTAAGCATACTTTCCAATTGCACAATACGTACTTCATTCTGCGCCTGTTCATTCTTTGCTTCATCATATTCTGAGTTTTCGGAAATATCTCCAAAAGCTAGTGATTGTTTGATTCTATCGGCAATTTCTTTTCTTTTTTCACCTTTTAAGAACTCTAATTCTTCTTCAAGTTTTTTAAGACCTTCATAAGTAAGAAGGACTTCTTTTTTGCTCATTTTTTTCTCCCCTTTTTAGTATTCCGTTGCCCCTTTTAACGACAATACATTATTTAACATTACGATACATTATAGTGTACGGCTTTTATGATGTCAAGAAAGAAAAGAAAACCTCATTTCAAGCCGTTTGAACACTTCAGATTCATTGATATCCCACCCTTTTGCACATACCAAAATGATAAAACCTTCGAGTACTCCTTTCCCCCATGCGTTTAACAACTGTTGCCCCAATCTTCTTTTGATTCTATCGGAGAATTCAATATTTATACCGAATATTTTTTTTAATTTTGTATCAATTATTTTCATGTCGCCAAAATCTACAATCAAACCTTTAAACATCCGGGGCAACTCATCAAAATTTTCATTATCATCAGGAAATCTGATCCATATCCCCGTACGATTCAACACATCGTGATCAGTTGTTATATGGACCGGTATCCCTGTTTCTAAAAAAGCTCTCTCAGCTTCAATAGGTTCACTTACTCCCCTAGGTATAAGTATATTAATTGTTTTTACTTTTGTGATAAGTATTTCAATAGCATGCTCAAGATATTCAGAAGACCCTGTGACAAGTATTTCCTTATTAATTAGGGCACCCACCCCTTGGATACTGCTTAAAATATCCGAAAACTGTTGCAGAGCAAGCCTTTTAATGACTTCTGCAAAAAGCGACGTGTCGACCTCATATAAACCCCTGATATCGGGATGTTCCAGAATCGGCCAAGCATTCTGTACCTCAAATATTCTGTCCAGTCTTGCCTTGAATCTTTTTCTGAAGCTGGGAAGACACATTGCATCACTTTCAATGTAAGGCAATAAACATACTACCAAACTCAAATCTTTGGCGATCTCTATCGGATATGTTTTTAGCGTGACAGGCTTCCACCACTTTTTTTTCACAGGCAGAAGAATTCCTATGTTCATTATTGCTCCCAAGTATTGAATTCTTGTTACATCATACTGGGGAACTTCGATAATGATAACAATAAT
>CAYWXN010000355.1:0-805 GCA_964462075.1 uncultured Ruminiclostridium sp.
CTGAATATTGTTTAAGAAAAATTAAGAAAATAATTATTATTCTCTCCAGAGTTCCAATAAATCTCCCTGCTTTTTTATCCATCAAGTCGCTGACATCACCCTTTTCCTTGGGTCTATATGGTGTCAATAACAAAGAAATAGCAATATTTGCAGGCTTGTGTATTACTGATAAAACTACCGCCCATGGCAGCAATAATGTTGATGATATCCCAATTGTTTGTAAAAACTGCTCAACATTGTAGTGAACAGATATTGTATTGCCTTGTATTGCATAAAAATACGCTACCAACACTATACTTAACAAATGTAACGCTTGGTCGATAAAGAATATATTTCTTTCTATCCCCGGTATTTGAAGCCTTTTCTTAACCTTTTTAGAAATATAAAAATATTTAGCAATATCAATCACAATATGTACAACAGCCGATAAGCTACCAAACAAAGCCACTTGCGTTGACATTACAGGAAGAGTTACTATTAACACTACTATCCAATATAAAAGACCATGAAGTAAAACCCATAAGAATTGGTGTTTCTTTTTTTTCGCAATGTTATTTGTTTGTACGTAAAAATCTCCGATTATATGGGCAAAAACCAAGAGCATAAAGTATTCTTTAAACATCATTTCTCCTTATTTCTCCTAATGCTTTTTCAACTACGTTCATCGCTTCTTTGTACGTATAATAGTTGCCATTGGCTAAATTCTTCTGTACCGATGATTGTCTTATGCCCAATCTTTGTGCTGCATTAGATTGACTGTCCTGATGTTCAAGCATGTCCCATATGGTCTGCCTCTGTCGTTCGC
>CAYWXN010000355.1:815-2250 GCA_964462075.1 uncultured Ruminiclostridium sp.
TTATAAGGTCAACTGTTTCTTGTCTTTCCCCTGAAATTTCCAGCCTGATATCCGCTTCACCGGCTTGCTTTCTTTTTTCATTCTGTTTTATATATTCAATAGCTTCCCTTGCTTTATAATAACCAGGACCATCCGCGCCAATTGCCAGTTCGCGGTTAATTTCAGTAGTTATTCCACCTATTCCGATGCCAAATCTAATTCTTAGCGGGAACATCTTCATTTCAATCTCAGTGATAATAGCCATTGTGTTTTCCCCATTAAACAGTAAACCTTGAAACTCATCTCCCAAGGTAATGGTAAACTTCGAGGCGATATGCCGGATGTGCTTAGTATTTATGTCATGTAAAGTCTTTTTTAATCGTTCTTGAACTTCCTCACGACTTGCAATTTTTCTAGAGTCCTTTATATCTCCTATTATAGCTATATATGGATTGGAATGAAAACAAAAAAACATATTTACCTCCTTGAAAAAAGTATACTACCTATAAAGCGAATAATCAAGCATTATTCGTCTGTGTGGCTATAATTATTGATTATTCGTCTTATGGGCTATAATCAATAATTATTCCTTTTTAACCAAATCCGTCAATAGTCGTTTGAGCGGCATGTTTCAACGGCAAAAATAAACCCCAGAAATTCTTATGTCAAGATTTCCGGGGCTTTATTTGTCTATTCCCATTCGATTGTGGCCGGGGGCTTGCTGGTGATATCATAAACTATACGATTTATATGTCCAACTTCATTAATAATTCTGTTGGAAACCCGCTCCAATAAATCATAAGGAAGCCTTGCCCAGTCAGCCGTCATAAAGTCGGTAGTAGTAACCGCACGAAGTGCTAAAGTATAGTCATAGGTTCTTTCGTCACCCATGACGCCCACACTTCTCATATCGGTAAGAACAGTAAAATATTGATTAATGTCTCTAACTAAACCTGCTTTTGCGATTTCATCCCTGAAAATAAAATCAGTCTCCCGCAAAATGTCCAAGCGCTCCCTTGTAATTTCACCGATTACTCTTATTCCTAAACCGGGGCCCGGGAAAGGTTGGCGCCATACCATGCTTTCAGGCAAGCCTAATTCGATTCCCGCTTGTCTTACTTCATCTTTGAAAAGATCTCTGAGGGGTTCTATTATTTCTTCAAAATCAACATGATCCGGTAGTCCCCCTACATTGTGGTGGCTCTTTATTACAGCGGCATCACCGGCTCCGCTTTCTATGACATCGGGGTATATTGTCCCTTGAACAAGAAAATCCACATGACCGATTTTCTTTGCTTCATCCTCAAATACCCTTATGAACTCTTCACCGATAATCTTACGCTTTGTTTCAGGGTCGGTAACTCCTTTCAGGCGGTCCAGAAATCTATCCTGAGCATTCACTCTTATTAGGTTGACCTTAAATTGCTTATTGAACACTTCCTCAACCTCGTCAGGT
>CAYWXN010000356.1:0-2243 GCA_964462075.1 uncultured Ruminiclostridium sp.
CGGCGGAAATACTTGAAATAAAAGCTATTGAGGAAGCCTTGGACCGCACCTTAAACTCAGAGCGGTTCAACTATACCCTTAAATATCTCGAGGACTACTTTACAGAACCTTTTGCTTTTTATAAGGGCTTTGCTGAGTTCTTAAAGAGCCGCGGAAGATTATATCAACCCATTGCTGCAAGTACTCTTTTTGAATATATAAGGGATTATGCCTTACGAATCGATGGAATTAACACGCTGGAACTTGATTCATTCATAGCTCTTGACTATGCGTGCTCATTAAAGAATACGGTTATGCCCGAATTTCTTAGCAACAGCGATGTGAAAACTTTGGATGTCAAAATACTGTTGGAGCATATACCTAAATTCGGATGGAAGAAAGAATACAGAAAAAGATTTATGGTGCTTGAGGGGAGTTTTCCGAACAAAAAAGATGGAAAAATGCGAACAGATGAGAATAGAATGATAGTGGATGTAGCAAATATTGACACTATTACCCAACGGGCAATTGCCAGATCCTATAGCTGCCTCTTTACCCAATAATTAAAATAGAGTAGAATGATTATATGTATGCAAATATAAATGGTGGTGAGAATAATTGAAATTATCTACAACAAGTAGAATAATGTCCATAGTGGCTGGAGTGGCGGTTTTTGCTTTGCTGCTGTTTCTGCTCCGCACGTTAACTTTACCTCTTATTGCCGGTGTTTTAGGATGGCTTGTGGTAATTTTACTTTTTTCAAAAAAAGAAAAAGATGATACCATTATTGTAGAGGGAATGACGCATTCTGATATTGAAAACACCATTAAAAACGGTCGTAAGCTTACCGGCGGAATGAGGCAAGCAGTAAAGAACTTATCACAGCTTGAAATATCCAAAGAGGTTGAGGATTTGTGCCGTATTGCCGAATCTATGTTTGATCTGCTCAAAAAAGATCCTAAAGATATCCGTATAGTAAAGCAGTTTATAACCTACTATTTAGAGCCTACTCATAAGATAATAGTGAAATATGTAGAGTTAGCCACCACAAGACCCATGCCGGCTGATGCAATTGAGACACTTGAGAGGACGGAGAAATCTTTAAAAGGAATCCGGACTACTTTTCTTCAGCAGAAGGAAAAAATGCTGACTAATGACGTTATTGATTTGGATACTGAAATCAAGGTATTTGAAACCCTTGCAAATAACTATGGGACATCGTCAACAAAAAAAGAAAAAGATAATTTAAATCAGACAAGAAATGGTATATAATGTGCTTAAAAATAAGGAAAGGTTTGGTAATATATTATGGATTCTCAGGTTCAATCCGCACCGGCTCAGAATAGTTTGAATACAGTTGAAAATTATGATGTGAATAAATGGAATGAAATGACACCGGAGGAGAGGCAGCAGGTATTAGATCTTGCGGCACAAATCAATGTGTCAGATTCTCAAAGTGTTATTCAATATGGTAATTTGGCACAAAGTGATATATCCAAATTTTCAGACTCCATGCTTGATCAGATAAGAGCAAAGGACAGCGGTGAGGTTGGAGAAGTGTTGACCGATCTTTTAGTTAAGGTGCAGGATATCGACATTGATTCTATAGACCCAAATCAAAAGGGCTTTTCCTTAGCAAAATTATTCGGTGGAGTGAGGAAAGAAACTCAAAAGTTTATTTCTCGCTATGATAAAATCAGTGTACAAATAGAAAAGATAATTGATCAGTTGGATAGATCCAAGCTTCAGCTTATCCGTGATATAACAACCTTAGATACAATGTACGTCAAGAACCTGGACTTTTTAAAGCAGCTTGATATTTATATAATGGCGGGTTCTCTAAAACTAAAGGATCTTAATGAGAAGGTTATGCCCGAACTTAAGGAAAAAGCCACAAGAACCGGCGACGCTATGGATGCACAAAAGGTGAAGGACATGGCCGAGCTCATATCAAGATTCGAGAAGAAAATCCATGATTTGAAGCTGAGCCGTATGATTACTATTCAAAGTGCTCCTCAGATTCGATTGATACAGAATAATGACCAGACCTTGGTTGAGAAGATTCAAAGCTCAATCATGAATACTATTCCTCTTTGGAAGAACCAGATAGCAATTGCCATTACCATGCTTCGCCAGCAATCGGCGTTACAGCTTCAAAAGGATGTTACAAATACTACAAACAATCTTTTGGCCCGTAACTCAGAAATGCTTAAGACCAGCTCAATTGAAATTGCCAAGGAAAATGAGCGTGGAATAGTGGAGAT
>CAYWXN010000357.1:0-2238 GCA_964462075.1 uncultured Ruminiclostridium sp.
ATTACAGCGCAATATCAATAGCAGTGCGCTACTATTCAGATCCCAAGCTTGCATTTACAGTCTCCAAAAATTGTTTTATTCCGAAGCCCGATGTTGACTCAGCCGTGGTCAAACTCAAAAAACGTGATCTTGACTGTGTCCGCGATAATAACAAAGAACTGTTTTTTAAAGTAGTAAAGGCATCCTTTGGCCAAAGACGTAAAACTCTTCTTAACTCCTTGGGTTCACAAACCTGGTTGGAAGGAGGGAAAGAACGCCTGAGAGATGTTCTTGTTAAACTTGGCATAAAGGAAGCTACCCGTGCAGAGGAACTGACTATAGAAGATTTTGCCCGTCTCAGTCGGGAACTTGAAAAATAATCTGCCCGGAATTAAGAGGGAAATGTTATATCGGCCTGATTTGACGCGTATACTTTCATGAAAGGGTCTAATCAGGTGGTATTATGCAGGCAGGGTTTGCAAGAAAATATGCCATAATGGAGGAGCTTGACGGAGGATTCAGTGCAGGAAGTACGCCTGAGGCATTTGTCCGTTTAGATTGCTGGGAAGGTAGAATTCAAGCTTCCATTCATGTTAAAGGTCTGAAACAGGGACCTTTTAAATATGTTCTCTACTTGGTCTTTGCAAGGAATGAAACGCTTATACCTATAATGGTCGGTAATGTAAATATATCTTATAACGGTATGCAAAGCGGCCTTGAAATAGAAGCAGATACGTTAAAAAATAATTATATAAAGCCCGACTCCATACGCTTTGCGGCACTGACAGCCGAAAGCCAGAACAAGAAATGGATTCCGCTTTTTGCAAGTTTTGAGAAAAGCCATAAATGGGACGAGAGTATCAGACAGTCAATTCTGATGAGTACCGATGAAGAAGAAAAACCTGAAATAATTCCCGAACCCGAAACCTCTTATGTTGGGAAAACTGCTGATTTACCTGAAGCACAACCGGCAATGAAGGATGAAACGGTTGTTGTTTCTTCGGAACAGGAACAAGCTTCCGATAAAGACACTCAACTCGGTGCAATTAATTATTCTTCCAGAATATATCCTGAATCTGATTTTTCCAGGCCATACAATGATGTTAGGAAAACAAACAGGAGGGATTATTCTGAAAAATGTGATATAAGTAAGCTGGAAGGTCTTCTTAGTAATAATTTTGAAGTTCATTATCCCTTTAAACGTTCCAGCAGAGGTTATTCATGGTATAGGGTCTCAGATTTGGCAAAGCTCAGCAATATTATGTATATGTCAGGAATAAATGTACCCTTATTTGCCAACCCCAAAATTTTAGTCGGATTATTCAAGCATAAACACATTCTCGCCGGGCTCTATCGCGGAGACAATGGCTCAAGGTATTATGTCATCGGTGTTCCGGCCAAGGATGAAAAAGATAATAAACCCTTTGATAATGCTTGCAGGTGGGCGCCGGCACAGGATAATTCCATACGCGATATGGGCGGATACTGGTTAGTTTATGTAAGCCTGAAATCCGGGGAAATCGTAGTGTAAAAGTTCTCGTCACATGCGTTACAATGGCTGCAGAAAGTTAAGCGTTATAGTATATTAAACTATTTTGCCTGAAATTTCGGTTCTAAAATGAGAGGGGGATACCCCTTTTTCCTTTTTAAAGGTTTTTGAAAATTGGAGAGGGTCCTCATATCCTACCGATCTTGCAACATCACCTATACTGAGTAAGGGATTTATTAAAAGCTCACAGGCCTTATTAACACGGTAATTAATAATAAAATCTCTGGGAGAAATACCGAGATGTCGTGAAAACAATGTTGAGAGATAACTCCGATCTATTTTAAGATAGCTTGCAATTTTACTAACTGTAAGAGGCCCCGAAAAGTTTTTTTCAATATACTCTGCAGCCTTAGATACATATAGGGTGGAATCCGAGTTTTTATAGGCAATCGGCTCCTGGGATTGAACCCTGTGAACCAAACGTGCCAAGAATTGATATAAAAGGCCCGACAGCATTAAATCCGAGGATTGTTGGCTCCTAGCCTCTGTAATCATTTTGTCAAGACTTTCTACGAGGTAATCACTTTTATAATAACAAAATGTGGGACAGTCAAACGAAAGACCGGCTCTTTTTAGAATCTGTTCGGCCTTAAGACCATGAAACCCTACCCAGGAGTATTTCCATGGTATTATATTATCGGCTTTGTAGCTGACAATCTGACCGGGACAAATTAAAAAACCCTGACCGGCTTCAAGAATATGAGTTTGCC
>CAYWXN010000358.1:0-2226 GCA_964462075.1 uncultured Ruminiclostridium sp.
CTTGATATAATTAAAAAGAGCGGTGCGTGGTTCTCTTACGGAGATCAGAGAATCGGGCAGGGACGTGAAAATGTTAAGAAATTCTTAAAGGAAAACTTGGAGATATCAAAGGAGATAGAGGAAAAGGTAAAAGCCGAATATGATAAAGCCTTTTTAAGCAGCGTCGAAGCCCATACGGTAGAAGAGTAGATTTAGTTTTTATATCGAGCCTTTCAAAGAGATTATCTTTTTGAAGGGCTTTTTGCACGGCTCAAAAACATCTATTTGATTTTGCCGATTAAAGAAAAAATCACTTTAATACAAGCATATGGTATAATATGTTCACAAGCGCATTCAAAGCGAAGCTTTGAATTAATTCGGCAGAGCCGAGTAAATCTATATAAAAGGGTGAATGTGTATGATCATAACTGGAGTAGAAATAAGCAGAGAAAAAGGCATGGTAAGAGTTTTTATTGACGATAATTACTCTTTTTCAATTCCGGAACAGGATTATATAAGTAATAAATTGTACGAAGAGATGAAAATCAGCGAGGAACAGCTATCGGTTATACGTGATAAAGTATTGGTTCATGCGGCCAGAGAAAGGGCGGTCAGATATTTAACCTACAGAGACAGAAGTGAAAGTGAAATCCTTACAAAGCTCATAGACGCAGGCTTTGATGCAAACGTAGCGCAAAATGCAGTCAATGAGCTTAGAACAATCGGATATTTGGATGATACACGATATGCTATGAAATACTTATCTGAGCGTATGAGAACAAAAGCGCTGTCAAAAAAATCTCTGGGATTTGAGCTTAAAAATAAAGGCATAGACGAGGAGATAATAGAAAAAGCGTTATCGGAATTCGAAATAGATGATTATGAAGTGGCCTTGAGGGAAGGAAAAAGGAAATTCGGGAAGTATAATTTAGATGATAATAAGATAGAGCAAAAGGCATACCGTTTCCTTTTACATAGGGGATTTTCATTTGAAACAGTAAACAAAGTTATCAAGGAAATGAAGAAAGAATAAAACAAACAAATAGTAATAAATAGAATAAATAATAGTTGACACCTTCCGAACAAAATAATAATATAAATGTATAAATTTGTAATAGTTTATTATTTTTCGGAGGGTCAATTATGTGGAATAGGGTTAAGTGCTTCTTGAAGAGTAAAAGAGGTATAAATACCGTGGAGGTCGTTATACTTCTTGCCATTATGGTGGGCTTGGCAATAATATTCAGAAAACAAGTCGGTGATTTTGCGAATGGTATTATGGACTCTCTTTTTGATAATACAAATGTTGACTGGACCGATATGTCAGGTAATTAGCCATAATATAGCGTGTGATGATATTTCAACAGTACCGTAGATAAAATGACGGTGCTGTTTTTTTTAGAATCAATGAACAGCCGAAACAGATTCCGATATAAAAAATCTTAGTATTGCATACACTAGAAAAATATAATATACTATTAACTGACCATATTACTAGGTACTAATTAATTGGAGAGATTGTTTTGAGCAGAGATTCCAGTGCAAAGAAAGAAAGACAAATAAAACTTACTGATATGCTCAGGGACGACCCTTTTCTTACAGATGAGGAGCTTGCGGAATATTTGGAAGTCAGTGTTCCTACTGTCAGGTTGGATAGGCTTGAAATGGGTGTTCCGGAGTTAAGACAACGTATTCGTGACATGGCCTCGAATAATTATGATAAACTTCGAACCCTTAATGCCGAGGAAGTTATAGGCGAAATCGTCGAACTTAATTTAGGCGAAAACGCTATTTCTATTCTGGATACAACTGATCAAATGGTCTTCTCGCAATCAAAAATAGTTCGAGGACATTATATTTATTCTATGGCTGAATCAATTGCAATAGCTGTTATAGATGCAGACGTAGCCTTGGTCGGGATAGCGAATGTTAAATATAAACAGCCTGTTTATGCGGGAAATAAACTGGTGGCAAGGGTGACCATTAAAGAAAAACGTCCCCACGGAAGATATATCGTATGGGTTATGATATATAATAAGCAAGTTGAGGTATTCAGGGGAAAATTCTTGTTAGTAGAAGTGCAAAAGTATTAGTATAAGCAGGTAATCAAAGTAAATAACAATACAAATTAGCTGATTTTAGCCATTAAGGAGCTGAGCTGTTGAGGATTATAGTTGACGCAATGGGAGGAGATAACGCTCCTCATGAGATAGTTAAAGGTTGCCTTGAGGCATTGGAAACCGAAGG
>CAYWXN010000359.1:0-2226 GCA_964462075.1 uncultured Ruminiclostridium sp.
CGGTCATTATCTCAATATCATCAATTGCAATAATATCATTTGGATTATTCATTGCAACCATCAGTTTATTATCTTTAACACAAATGGGAAGCAATTTATATTTATTAGCTACCTCTGGTGTTATTAGGTTTGAACAAGCCATATCAACACCGGTTTTATTTATTGACATAAAATCGAAGCCTGATATTTTAGCAATAGCACGTGCAATGTCTTCTTCTGTACAATAACCGAGGCTTATCAATACTTGACCCAGCTTTAAACTCTGCCCATTTTTTCTCTTTTGTGCCTGTACTTCTAATGCATGTTTTATTTGATCCTGGGTAACTGTCTCCATTTTAATGAGTTGTTCACCCAGATAGCCTGCCTCAGTTATAAATGCCATTTTAACCATCCTTCTAAATTAGAATCTTTTTTTATTATTTATAAAATGCATTTGCGGTAATTGATGTATTAATCAAACCTTTTACATTATCCACATTTTCTATTTGTATTTCATCAATCCTAATAAGTCTTTCGCCATCGGCAATATTATTTAGTAATTTAACCATCGATGCATATTTACCATTAATACTCATGCTAAATGGCATTTCGGTAATATCTTCTTTTGCTTGTCTTTCTTTAAATTTTATTTCAATAAAACTATTCTTGTCATTTTCAGATAAACTGTAAATATATTCTATTAAACCATGCTCTGACGGTATGTCGGGAATTTGTTTTGTTAAAACTCTATTAGCAGCCTCTAATTCAGGCCTTAGCAACTCCAATTGTTTTAGTTTTTCAAGAGTATTCTTATCTTCCTCAAGCTTAGCTGTTTCAATCTCAAGTTGCTCGTTAATTGTATTTATTTTATTGACTGAACTAATAATAAGTACAATTAATAAAAGTACCACAAGCCCGGACAATATTAATAAAGTGGGGTTATTTGAACTGCTTTTATTATTATTCATTACCAGTAACCTCCGTGGGTAATTTATAGCCCGGCCCTTTCTGTAAAGGAATAGTTAATTCAAATCTAACGGGATTATTTATGTCATCCTTGTTATCAATAGTTGAAATCTCGCACATAATTTCACCGATTCCGTTAACCTTCTCCAGCTTTTGAAGCCATTCTGAAACCGAGCGATGAGTTAACCCCATACCGACTATACTACATTCTCCATCTGAAGAATTGAATTTCATTTCTATATTTTTCAGACTAACTGATTCGGGAACAGAATTACCGATACTGGTTATCAAGCTGCCCCATTCGGGATTAGAACCTGCTGCCTGAGAAGCATAATTTAGCATTTCACTTACTTCATTGTTGATGACTAATAAATCATCAATTTTTGATATTTGTGACTCTACGGAAGCTGCTTCTTTTCTTATTTCATTTAGTTTTACATTGTTACTTGTTAGGATAATAGTAAAATATATATAAACAGCAAAAAGTAATCCCATAGCTACAATTGCTAATATTAAACTTATATTCTTTTTCTGGGCTTTTGTATTTAGAAGCCTGTATTCATATGGCAGTAAACTTACACTATACATATATTTAATCCTCCAATCCTCTCATAGCAAGACTTATGCAGGCTACGTAATCAGATGCTTTGAAACTAATTTGCTTGCCTTTTATTATATGGTTTTCTAAAAATGTGTATGGTGTCGGGATACTAACCGACAAGCCTGTAGTTTCTTTTAACTTGGAAGCAACAAAGTCCTGCTTTGTAACTGATCCAAGAACATATATTTTTTCAATTACTTCTCCGGTTTGCATTTTGTAGTAGCTAACAGATGATTTTATTTCACTAAATAGAATATCGGCATATATATTGCTGTCATCTTCTTTAGAATTAATCTTCTCATCATCGGGGTTAATTAATGTTTGAGATTGGGTTATAGTGACAGACCTTGCCATAGCAAGAACACCATTATTAAAAATAAGTATATTACCTGTATCGTGATTAAACCCGGTTAATACAAAGGTTCCGTCATTACTTTCAACTAGGGCTGCCCTTCCCAATGCGAACATTGTTGCGTCTATTTCCTTAATATTTGTGTTTGCTGATAAAAAAGCCTCAATATAATCATTAAGCATTTTTTTTCTGGCTCCAACCAGTACCACATTTATGAATTCACCTTCATCTGTTTTCTTTTCACTTACAACTACATAATCCAGCTCAAGTTCCTCAATGGATACCGGCATATACTCTTGTGCCTGAAAATATATCATGCTTTTTATTT
>CAYWXN010000360.1:0-2225 GCA_964462075.1 uncultured Ruminiclostridium sp.
GAAGAAAGAACACTGGACGCAATACCGGTCCCCTCCTTGGCAAGCCCCCAAAGGATGTGTTCTGTTCCTATATAAGAATGGTCAAAAGCTTCTGCACATTCTTTTGCCAGAATTAATGCAACTTCTGCTTTCTTTGTAAACTTTCCGTAAATCATACTCATCACCTCGTAATAGCTTTTGTGAACTTGATATATTTTTTACCCATTTTTCTTTAATATTTCTCACCCATTTTATTTCTGATATATTCAGCTCTCACTCTGTCCCTTTCATCTGCCTTTAACAGCTTGCCCACATATTTTTGCATGCTGCCCGGTTGTATATTCAATACCATTTCATTGACATCCATCTCGGATAAATCCTTTATGATTCCCAGATTAATACCTAAACGTATATCCGAAAGTCTTTTCAGAGCTTCCTCCGATGTCAGAATTCTGGAGTATTTTAGTATTCCATATGAACGCATAATCCGATCTTCGAATTTGTTACTGTTCTTCTTTAATAATTCCTGTCTTAACAGCCTCTCCTGTTCAATAATTTGGTTACCGATACTTTTTATGCTTTCTACAATATCCTTTTCACTTTTCCCCAGAGTAATCTGATTTGAAAGCTGGTACATGTCACCGTAAGCCTCGGTATTCTCACCGTAAAGTCCTCTTACGGCCAGCCCCAGTTTACCGCAGGATTCCAGAAAAGCACGAATGTAACCGGTCATTGTCAATGCCGGAAGATGCAGCATAATAGACACTCTGATAGCTGTTCCCACATTAGTCGGGCAACTGGTCAAATATCCTATTTTGTCATTAAATGCATATTTTATTTTTTCCGAAATTATATCATCCAAAGAATTACACAAATCGAAAGCCTTATCAAGCTGCATTCCTGCGGCCAGACACTGTATTCTTAAATGATCCTCTTCGTTTATCATTATACTTATTTGCTCATCATCACTGATAAGCGCGCAACTTTCAAGACACCCTTCCGCAAGTTCTTTGCTGACAAGATGCTTCTCAACCAGAACCTGCCGCTGTATGGGTTTTAACTCATTAAAACGGACCAGAGAAAGCTTTTCTTTAAGCTCTGGGCTCCCTGCAAACAATGCATCACAGGTCTCGTTTATTATGTTCTCCTGATCTTCCTTTGTGCTTCTATGGGGAAATGGATATGCCGCAAAGTTTCTTGCCAGGCGAACCCTGCTGGACACTACTATATCCGAATCCGGTCCCGGATCTATATACCATTTACTCATTCTACATGACCTCCTATTTGGCCGGTTAGTTCCTTTATCCGGTCACGTATCTCAGCCGCTCTTTCATACGCTTCATTCTTAATACATTCTGATAGTTCCTTTTTCAACTCATCAATTTTTGTATCGGTCAATTGCGAAGATTCAGATTTGTTAGGTGTCTTTCCGCGATGATGCGTATTTCCGTGTATACGGTTTAACAACTGCTGCATTGGATCAAAAAATACCTCGTAGCATTTATTACAGCCCATCTTTCCCGTACTGTTAAATTCATCTATGGTTAATCCGCATCCGTCACATTGTAATACTCTATCTGTTGCTCCTATATCCTGTTTTTGTATGCTCAAAAGGCCTGTAATCAGAGAATTCAGATCAATTTTTATCCCGTCTGTGCCCGCACATTTGCTACATACAGACATTTTAGTTTTCACGCCGTTAATTATCTGCGTAAAGTACACGCTTGCTTCTCTTTGTTTACATATCTGACAAAGTGACATAAATACCGCCTCCATTAGAGCACTGTCAAGCTCATAAGCATATTCTTAAGAATTGCCGCTCTTACATCGTCCCGTTTATCCAAGGCCACATCGGAAAGGACTTTGTCTGATGTGGCTGCTTTCATTAACACCGCTTCTCGCCGCTCTATAATATTATAATCAACAAAGTTTTTGATAAATACCTCCGAAGTAAGTTGCGAAATTCTGTCTCCTATTGAAGTTATTATATGCATTAAATAATCTCCCGCAGATTCGACATTAAGTCTTTTAATACTTATATAGCCTCCTCCGCCCCGGCGACTTTCCACGTAATAACCCTTTTCTGCGGTAAAACGTGTGGATATAACATAATTAATTTGTGACGGGACACAGTTGAACCTGTTTGCAAGTTCATTCCTCTGTATTTCCACAGTTCCCGCTTCTTCAATTATTAATCCCTTTAAGAAGTTTTCTATAATATCACTCAGTCTTGCCATATTATCACC
>CAYWXN010000361.1:0-2214 GCA_964462075.1 uncultured Ruminiclostridium sp.
GCTCCTCAAAGGATACTTTTCCCTCTAAATAATCAGCGAGCATATCTCTGATTACTGATCTGCTTGATAACGAAGCTGCACTATCTCTACCTTTTTTAACATATTCTTTAAGTACTTGATGCTTATTTTGAGTAATAAGCTGATAATTTTCCATTACCATGTTATCCAGTTCTTTTTTCAGCGGCCTGTATATAGCAATAAATATAAATAAAGAAAGAATAACCATAAAAACTAAAATCGTTAATCGTATCTGCTTATATACTGGTTTCACTATACTCAACTCCAATCAAGTAGCGATATATTTAATATATTAACAGTTTTAATGGGAAAAAAACAGAGGTGCGCCAGACTGAGTGAAAACTGTTTCGGTATTATGAAATCTTCACTAATCGGCTTACCTGCGATGATTTAGCACACCCATTGACAAATTCTATTAATTGCAGTATTATTAAAAAAATTGAATACAAAGAAACTGTTGATTGAGAAGAGTACATTACTATTAATTGCTTTACAGAAAGTTGCGGGAGATGAAATGCAATAAGCGGTGTAGTATGGAATGGGCTCATAAAGGTGGTAGGAAAGGTTTTTACCGAGTAATGCCCAACGGGATTTCCACCCGTTATCAAGGAATGCGTATGATAGTACGTTAATGAGTGGGTGTATTTTACATCAATTTAGGTGGTACCACAGAAGTATAAGCTTTTGTCCTATGTTTTATAGGATAAAGGCTTTTTTTGTTTCCGAAAAAAATATAATCTGTTTGGGAGTGTGTAAAATGAAAAAAGGAAGATTCGGCAACTATGGCGGCCAGTATATACCTGAGACTTTGATAAAGGCTGTTCAAGAACTTGAAAAGGCTTACGAATTCTTTAAAAATGATCCTGACTTTATAAACGAATTAGAAAGTTTACTTAAAAATTATGCAGGCAGACCATCTCTGTTGTACTATGCCGAGAAAATGACCCGAAACCTCGGCGGTGCAAAAATCTATCTAAAACGCGAAGACTTAAATCACACAGGCTCTCATAAAATTAACAATGTGCTGGGGCAGGTTCTTCTTGCCAAGCGAATGGGTAAAACCCGGGTAATTGCCGAGACCGGAGCAGGACAGCATGGGGTTGCAACTGCCACTGCAGCCGCTCTTATGGATATGGAATGCGAAATTTTTATGGGCAAGGAAGATACCGAACGGCAGGCATTGAATGTATTTCGCATGGAGCTGCTTGGCGCAAAGGTTCACCCTGTCACCAGCGGGACAATGACTCTTAAAGATGCGGTTAACGAAACCATGAGAGAGTGGTCTTCCCGCATGGATGATACCTTATATGTACTGGGTTCTGTCATGGGGCCCCATCCCTTCCCCACAATCGTAAGAGATTTTCAAAAAGTAATAGGCAAGGAAATCAAAGAGCAGCTCTTAATTACCGAAGGAAAGCTGCCTGATGCTGTTATCGCTTGTGTCGGCGGAGGAAGCAATTCAATGGGAACCTTCTACGAGTTCATAAACGATCCGTCAGTAAAGTTGATAGGCTGCGAGGCTGCCGGGCTTGGTGTAAATACTTCAAAAAATGCCGCAACAATAGCTAACGGTACAGTAGGCGTATTCCATGGCATGAAATCCTACTTTTGTCAGGACCAATACGGTCAAATCGCACCGGTTTACTCTATTTCGGCAGGACTTGACTATCCCGGAATAGGGCCCGAACACGCACAGCTTTTTGATACGGGCCGGGCACAATATGTCCCTGTTACCGATGAAGAAGCCGTAAATGCCTTTGAATACCTTTCCCGCACCGAAGGAATTATTCCTGCCATTGAAAGCGCCCACGCTGTTGCATATGCAATGAAGCTGGCGCCTATGCTGAAAAATCAGGTTATAGTCATTACTCTTTCTGGACGCGGAGATAAAGATGTGGCATCAATTGCAAGATATAAGGGGGTATCACTATATGAGTAAAATAACTGAAGCCTTTAAAAATCGTAAAGCTTTCATCGCCTTTATTACTGGTGGTGATCCTGATATGAATACCACAGAAAAGCTAATCCCTGCTATGGCTCAAGCAGGAGCTGATCTTATCGAAATCGGCATTCCTTTTTCCGACCCTGTAGCAGAAGGCATCGTAATACAGGAGGCCGACGAGCGTGCACTAAAAGCCGGATGCACAACCGATAAGCTGTTTGATATGGTGCAAAGGGTCCGTCTCAAAACAGATG
>CAYWXN010000362.1:0-2213 GCA_964462075.1 uncultured Ruminiclostridium sp.
CAATAAATATCTGGACATTGCCAGACTTGATGAGGAGAATATACCTCCTTCCATCCGTTCTCATTACTCAGGACTTACCTCAGGCGGAGGAGCTTGCATCAGTTGTGCAGCTGTGAGACCCGTTGTCCCTTTGGTGTACCGATAATCGACAATATGTCGGCGGCCGCACGCATTTTTGAGTAAAACTTACCGAATATACGCGGGTCCCCTCCATCGATCCAAATAGAACAAAAGTATATAAAAGAAGTAGGGAGTCTATCGCAAGCTCTTCATATTCTTCCATATTCTCGCGACAGGCAGCGTAGGTTCTTTGCACAAGTATATAGGTACTGTGGTGTTATTAAACATCGCAAAATCATTATGCACTACTGTAATTTCAGTTGCTTCCTTAAAGTAGTATTTGTATACTCCGTTATTGCCGCCAACTACTATCATGGTGTCCCATGAGTATTCACCCGGGCCCCAGAGATAGTATGTCAAATGCCCTGATACAGCATGAGGTAGATTGTATTGCTGACCCAAAAGATCAATAGCTCCTGCATAGCCATAATAATCGGCTATAATACCACAGTCTTCCCGCTCTGCAGGGCTTAGGTTCCCATATACTTCTGCAACGGTTCTAACCATTTTGTCCCAGCCTAATCTGCCCATAAGGGTTAGTGGTAGGATACCCTGTGGCTGATTATTTATCTTGATTGGTTGGAACAGGAATCCAAGCGCTTGGTTATATTTCTGTAACTGTCTTGGAGGCATAAGCGGTAAAGAATAAGGCAATAGAAAAATACCGCTAATAAGGATTAACGTGGCGACCGCTGTTTTTAACGGCTTCCGGTTTACAAGTTTCTCCTCAAGAAAAATTGAACCGGCTGCCAAAAGCGGCATGAAAACTACAGCAAGCATGTAGGCACCCGCAGACTGTTTCCACATAACTATAAATGTTATAAGAAACATTATGCCGAAAAAACCATAATTTTTATTTTCAAATGGTTTAAATAACCTGTAGATTCCCAGTAATAAAACCGGCGCAAGTAAAGGATTCATCAGCAACACCACATTCAAAAAATATTCAGTTAATGTGGCATGATATACTCTATGATCAGCATAAGACTTCCAGTATTCTATGGTGGGCCATTTATTTAAATACTCCCAAATGAGATAGGGAGATATAACGAGGAGAAAGATACCAAGGGCTATCCAAGGCCATGGTTTTAACAAGTGTTTTCGCATTTTATAGATCAATAGCGCAGCAACAAAACCTGGACCGATAAATAGAATAGTCGCTTTTGTCATTAACGCAATACCCGCAACCAAACCCAGAGGTACCCATAACCTTAGGTTCTCTGTTTTTATTAGCTTTATAAGTAAAAGAAAAAATATTGAGAGGATTAATTGATCGAAACCGTCATAAGCAAGAAATGAGTTGAATGTAAGCCAAACAGGGGCAACAATAAAACCCAAACCGGCAAGTACAACTGCGAAGTGTTTACCGCCCAGTTCTCTTGTAATCAGGCATACAAATACCAGCGTTATGACTCCAATAAAGGCAGATAGAATATGTATGGACAATAGCGAATCACCAAATAGTATGCGCCAAAGAGCAACCACGGCCGGTACCAGCGGGGGCAAATCGACATATCCAAAGGCGAGATGCTTGCTCAAAGCAATTGTGTACAGTTCATCACTGAAGTATCCGTAATTTTGAGATGCAGACAAATGCAAGGCAAACTTGAATACTGCTAACCCAGCAATAAGCCATGCCATAGTAGATGATTGAGATAATACTTTTTTAAACATATTAACCCCTTTAAATATAAAATTTTAATATTATTGAATTACGGCTTTTGCTGATTTGCATTGCGGCTTGGTTTTGCAATCCCGTTGATACTCTGATTCACAAAACAGCGATGAACTTTATTGTCCATCGCTGTTTTTATTTCCATATTACTTTTTCTATATTTTAAATCTTGAAACACTCTCTGTCAAGCTTTCAGAACTTTGCTTAGTTGCATCCATCAATTCCAAAACCCTGGAAGCTCTCTCCATTACATCCAAAGCTTTAATAGATATGTTTTGCGTTCCTTGTGCTTCCTCGCTGTTGGCGGTTGTTACTTCATCTATAGCTTTGACCATACTCTGTATTGCATTAAGTAATTCATCGGAAGTTGCTGAAAAATCGGTAACAAGATCTTGAAATGATGCTGCATCATTGTAAT
>CAYWXN010000363.1:0-2210 GCA_964462075.1 uncultured Ruminiclostridium sp.
GGCTACGCAATCCAAAACAACTCATGCAATGAGTTGTATGCCCGCTTTAAATCGTAGCAGGCACGCCGCTCTAATAATTGCATAGTAAAAGAGTTTTCACACAGTCTGATACAGTAAGCTTATGACTTATGATTATGATGCGAAAAAAGGTATAGCATATGCCCGTTTTTATGCCGAGTATTTTAAGTTAAGCGGTGATAAGAAGCTGTTTTTATATGATAGTAACGGAAATGATTGTACTAATTTTTGCAGTCAATGTGTCTGGGCATCATATGGGGGGTGGATTCCGGGTGTAGATGAAGGCAAAGTATATGAAAACAGGGAGCGAATAAAGAAGCTAATACGCATGATTCCATCTATTTGGTACGGTTCCTTGTTTTTCAGCGGATCAAACAAGTGGTGTCGGGTAGTTGAATTCTATGATTACTCTATCGCAGCAAAAAGTTCAGGCCCTTCGGCATATAAGATTTACGAGGGAGATTGGCAAGACTTTAATCCATCCGGTATAAGAGAAGGAGATGTCATACAGCTTATAGTAAAAACATATTCTTCATATCGGTACGGACATTGCCTGTATGTCACCCAAGCGGGTGGCTCTAATAACGATATAAAAATATGCTGTCATAGCTATGACCGATTAGATGCTCCGTTAACCGAATTTTCGGACTTTCCGGACATGTATACAAAACTCCGGGTTATACGATTTAAGAGTACCCAATTTCCTAGATAGGCTGAATCTTAGGCATACTCTCAAAGTGCTGATCCCGGCTTACCGCTGCCATTGAATGTACCAGAACGCTCTCATTAAATTTTGTTCCTGCATAAAGTGCATAACGAATATCATTAACATCGGATGCTTTTCTATTTATATATGAATGGTTGTTATCTTCTATAAAGGACACTAAATCTCTTTGCTTCAATTCGGAATCATGTTCCTCTAATAAGTTGCGAAAAGCTTTTAAACCCTTTCTATAGCGGGCAATCATCATGAATTCATAATAACCGTGATGAGCTTTAGAACCTTTATAGCCCTCTGTATGAGGAAGACAAAAGAAGTCGGACAAATAGTGATTCATTGCACCAAGCTTCTTAGCAAAGCGATATGAATAGAAGGGCTCGCTATTTTTAAATAAGAGGTTATCCTTAGATTCTACTACATGGGAAAGCGCATCCTTCATATAATGAGGGCGCTCGCCGTATTTTTTGCTTATATCGGGCAGAATATTTCCAAATAAGAAGCCGCGAAGATTTAAAGATACACCCATCTTCTTCTTAACCTGTCTTCTTAAGGTAACTGCAAACATAAGATGTACAATGATGTTCATAAGCCCTCCTAAGATGTAAACCCTGATGCTCATTTCGATTGGGACTATATTGTAATAGCTGAGTCGAAAATTGCACCTTTCAATTATACTGCTATATTACAACTAAAACAATGTTTTTTACACGGAATGTAATGGAATTTTATACAGGCGGCTCCGCCGTCTGACCCGGCTTATGATAATGAATTACTAAACATATGATATAATTAGATTTGAAAAAATATTAACTGGCGGGGAATAAACTTTGCGAATTTTAGTAGATGCGGATGCATGCCCGGTAAAGGACATAATAATAAGAATAGGAATAGAAAAAGATGTTGGGGTCGTTATGTTTATGGATACAAGCCATGCATGGAAAAACGAGGATGACGTAGAGGTCATAACTGTAGATAAATCCAGAGATGGTGTTGATATAGCACTTATAAATATGACAAACAAGAATGATATAGTAGTTACTCAAGATTATGGCGTGGCAGCTCTGGCACTTGGAAAAGGAGCAAAAGCACTTAACCAAAACGGGATGGTTTTTTCTTCGGAGAATATGGATAAACTGTTGTTTGAACGCCATTTGGGACAGAAAGTAAGAAGGGCGGGCGGGCGCACAAAAAGCATACGCAAGCGCAAATACCAGGATGATGAAAAGTTTGAGAGAATACTCAGACAATTGCTTGAACAAGCTTAAGTTTTCATAAGTAGTTCTAAAAAGAAATATTTTGTTATAAATATCAATAGGATATATTGTTATTACTGTATATTCTTCTGAGGCTATATGAACGGTGGTGAGTCGATTGGTTGTCCATCCCTTTGAACCTGTATATCATAGTCACTCGCGAATTTTGATACTGGGGACGTTTCCTTCGGTTAAGTCCAGGGAGGAAAACTTTTATT
>CAYWXN010000364.1:0-2204 GCA_964462075.1 uncultured Ruminiclostridium sp.
TAATATATGCAGCTTAAATGCTAATCAGGACCGTTTAGCTTTTAGTGTGGTCATTGATATCGATTCTTCCGGAAATGTTGTAAACCACGATATATTCGAGAGCGTAATTCATATAAACGAACGCATGACCTATACAAATGTATATAAGATTATTGAGGAAAATGATTCAGAGCTTAAAGAGCGTTATAAGGAGCATGTTGCCGACTTTGAAAACATGAAGACATTGTCTTTGATATTAACAGAAAAAAGAAGACTAAGAGGATCTGTTGACTTTGATTTTGATGAGGCAAAGGTAATAGTTGACGAAAATGGAAAAACAATCGATATAAAGCGTTATAAGATGACAATAGCCAATAAGATAATAGAAGAATTCATGCTGCTTTGCAATGAAGTTGTATCTGAGCATTTCTACTGGATCGGCATACCCTTTGTATATAGGATACATGAAGACCCTGATCCTGAGAAAATGGAAAGTTTAAATCTCATATTAGCTTCATTTGGTTATAGATTGAAGGGATATAGGGATGTACATCCAAAATCAATACAAGACGTGTTAAATCAAATAAAAGGTAAGCCCGAAGAAAAAGCCATTAGTATGACAATACTTCGTTCTATGCAAAAAGCTCGTTACAGTGATACCCATGATTGGCATTTTGGTCTTGCCGCAGAGTATTATTCGCATTTCACATCGCCTATTCGCCGTTATCCGGACCTGATAATCCATCGAATTATGAAAGAGCAAATAAACGGTCAGTTGGATGAACGCAGAATAGAACATTATAAAGAGATCTTACACAGCATAGCCCAACAGAGCTCCGAAAGGGAAAGAGCAGCGCAAGACGCCGAAAGGGACTGTGAGGACTTAAAAAAGGCCGAATTTATGATGGATAAAGTCGGTCAGCATTTTCAAGGTGATATATCCAATATTACGGCTTTTGGTTTGTTTGTAGAGCTTGATAATACCATAGAGGGTTTGGTAAGATTAAGTTCGATGGATGATGATTATTATAATTACAATGAACGCGCACTTTGCCTTATCGGGGAAAGAACCAAGAAAATTTATCGTATAGGCGACAAGGTTAATGTGCAACTTGTAAAAGCAAGTAAAGAAGCTCGACAGATAGATTTTATCCTGATCGATGAAAATGAGGGAAGTGAATCGAATAACGAAAATAAAGAACCGGAGCTTATAAAAGCTAAGTCGAGAAAAGATAACGAGCGCTTATTAAAGCATATAGGCGCTACTTCAAAAAAGAAGAAAGATGCTAATGGCAAGAAAAACAGAGATCATAAGCACAAAAGTAACGATAAATTTTCCGGAAGCAAAAAGAAGAGAGGGGATAAAAATGGATATAATTGAGGCAATTAAAACAAGAAGGAGTGTACGAAAGTATTTAAAAAAGGAAATACCTAACGAGATCTTGATGGATATTTTAGACTGTGCAAGATTGGCTCCTTCAGCTCACAACTTGCAGCCATGGCGTTTTGTTGTAGTTACTGATGAAAAAACTAAAGCTAAACTGACCGAAATAACCAGATACGGCAAGTTCATAAAAGATGCATATGCAATAATAGCTGTTTTTTGCGACAAAACTTCGGATTTTATATTTGAGGATGGCTCGGCTGCTACAGAGAATATTGCGTTAGCCGCATGGAATTACGGTATCGGTACATGTTGGATCGGTTCATTCAGGCGAGGGCACTCCAAAGAGACCCAAGACTTATTAAATTGCCCTGATACCCATGAATTAGTAACAATGATCACCTTAGGATATGCAGATGAAAAACCTGTTAGAAAGAAAAAGACCTTAGAAGAAGTAATTAGCTTTGAATCTTTCTGATAGTTAAGTGAAACGAGTAGATAAACTTTTCTTAAACTTTATCATTAAATAACTTGACAAGAAGTAGACTAGCCGTTAGAATATTCATTGTTCGGTTTTTTCCGAGATTATGGCCCCTTGGTCAAGCGGTTAAGACACCGCCCTCTCACGGCGGTATCAGGGGTTCGAGTCCCCTAGGGGTCACCATTTTAATAATAGTGCTGGAGTAGCTCAGCAGGTAGAGCAGCTGATTTGTAATCAGCAGGTCGGGGGTTCGAATCCGTCCTCCAGCTCCAAGTCCTTGTAACAAGCTAGTTGCAAGGATTTTTTGAGACTGTAAATAATTTTGTGCTAACAAAGTAAATCCTTCCAGGTTAATGATAA
>CAYWXN010000365.1:0-2200 GCA_964462075.1 uncultured Ruminiclostridium sp.
ATAACGCTCCTCATGAGATAGTTAAAGGTTGCCTTGAGGCATTGGAAACCGAAGGCTTTGAAATTGAGCTTTTGGGAGATCGATCCAAAATAGAAAAGTGCTTGGGTCCCGAAAATTTAAATAACAACAGAATAATCATTACTGAAACATTTGATGAGATAACCAATACTGATAAACCTACAGATGCTATCAGAAAAAAGCGGAACTCTTCTATAGTTGTAGGTATGAAAAAAATAAAAGATCAACAGGCCCAAGCCTTTATTTCCGCGGGAAGCACAGGAGCCTTGCTGGCAGGGTCGCTGTTGATTGCCGGTAGAATGAAAGGGGTTGTTCGGCCTGCTTTAGCGCCTATTGTTCCGTCAATGAAGGGTCAGACAATGATTATTGACGCAGGAATGAATGCTCAGATAAAAACCGTTAATTATGTTCAATTTGCTATTATGGGAACAGAATACATGAGAAACATGTTCGGAATTAAAGAGCCAAGAGTAGGCCTTGTCAACGTAGGGACTGAAGAGGGAAAAGGAAACGAGGCACTTAAGCAAGCGTTTGAAGCACTTCAGAAATCAAATCTCAATTTTATCGGAAACGTTGAAGGCCGTGACATTACTGATGGCAAGGTTGATATAGCAGTTTGCGACGGATTTACAGGGAATGCCATGCTGAAGATTATGGAAGGAACCGGCAAGTATTTCATGGACTACTTAAAAAAGATGTACTCAAGGAGTTTAACGGGAAGAATAAGTTATCTCTTAGTCAAGCATGAGCTTAAAAAGCTGAAAAAGGAAGTTGACCCTGAAGAATTGGGAGGCACACCGATTCTGGGTATTAACGGTATGATATATAAATGCCACGGCAATTCCAAGTCAAAAGCTATTAAGAACACTATATTGAAGGCTTGTAGTTCTGCTTGTACAACAGTTTTAGACAAAATGAAAAATATTTTTGCGTGTATGGAATCCGGAGGACTATATGATGAAGCCTTATAGAGCGGGAATAATAGGAACAGGTAGTGTTTTGCCTGACAAGAAACTTACCAACAGCCAACTTGAAAGTATTGTTGAAACCAGTGACGAATGGATAGTAAAAAGAACCGGTATCCGGGAAAGACATATCTTAGAGGATGGTGTTCCCCTTTCAAAGATTGCTGCCGAAGCATCAGTTAAGGCGATAAAAGATGCCGGGTTGAATCCCATTGATATTGAACTGATTATTGCATCAACATGTACCCCTGATTACCTTACCCCATCTCTTTCATGCATGGTACAAGGAGTAATCGGAGCAAAAAATGCAGCGGCATTAGATGTTAATGCTGCCTGCACAGGATTTATTTATGCATTACAGACCGGAAGACAGTTTATTGAAAACGGCACATATAAGAATGTTCTGATAGTATCAGCCGAGGCGTTGAGCAGGGTAACCGATTTTGCTGACAGGAAGACTTGTGTGCTTTTTGGAGACGGTGCCGGCGCAGTGGTGCTAAGTAAAGTTGATTATGATACGGGAGTTGATGCTGCCTGCCTCGGAGCTGTAGGTGAAGACTCAGATGTTCTCACCTTGCCGTTTTTGTATGCTTCGGATACTGATCTCGAAAAGCGAAGCGAAGGTAAAAAGCAAGTTATATGGATGGATGGCAGCGAAGTTTTTACTTTTGCAGCCAGGATAATGTCTGAAGCTACTAATAATGTGCTGGATAATGCAGGTACTGAAATAGAACAAATAAAGTATATATTCCCACATCAGGCCAATATGAGAATACTACAGAATGCAGCAAAGAGACTGGACGTTTCTATGGATAGAATATACAGCAATTTGGAATACACAGGAAACATATCCAGTGCGAGTATCCCTGTTTGCCTTGATGAGGCCTCGAATAAGGGATTGCTTAAAAAGGGCGACAAAATAATTTTAGTGGCTTTCGGCGGTGGATTGACCTATGGGGCGGCTCTTTTGACCTGGTCAAAATAAGTGCAAATATTCTGAATGGTCATAATCTGTCGGACTTTTCACCCTGAGTGAAAATTGTCATTCTGAGCGAAGCGAAGAATCTTTTTGGAGGACTTTATGAGTAAAACGGCATTTGTTTTTCCCGGCCAGGGTGCCCAATATGTCGGTATGGCTAAGGAGATATCCGAGTTATCGGAGGCAGCCGGTCGAATTCTGGATGATGCGACAGACGCCTTGGGCTTTGATATAAGAA
>CAYWXN010000366.1:0-2200 GCA_964462075.1 uncultured Ruminiclostridium sp.
CGTATAAACTTTCTTATATTTGAGTAAATGTTTCTGCCTTCTTCTACCGCAGACACTATACTGGAAAAATTATCATCCATAAGAATCATTGCAGCAGATTGGCGAGTCACATCTGTGCCTGATATTCCCATAGCAATCCCGATGTCCGCATCTTTTACGGCAGGGGCATCGTTAACACCATCACCGGTCATAGCCACGATATGGCCATTTGCCCTATATGCCCTGACTATTCTCAACTTATGTCTTGGGTATACTCTGGCATAAACTGTGGTATTATTGCATACATCCTCTAATTGTTTATCAGTCAATTGGTCCATTTCAGAGCCTGTCAATACCTGATCGCCATCACGGTATATATCAAGGGTCGAAGCCACTGCTTTTGCGGTTTCTTTATGATCCCCGGTTATCATCACCGTTTTTATTCCGGCCATTCTGCACCTGTAGACAGCTTCTACAGCCTCTTTCCGAGGTGGGTCGGTCATTCCCGACAAGCCTATAAAGACCATCTTTTCTTCTAATTTATCACTCCACAGTTGGCTTTTTTCAACGGTTCTATAGGCGAATCCAATTACACGAAGTGCCATAGCGGTCATTTTCCTGCATTCCTTCATAACGTTCTCACGTTCAGCAAAGGTCATTTCTCTTTCATAATCTCCAACCAATATCTTATTGCTTTTCTCAAGTATTACCTCCGGCGCACCCTTAGCGAAAAGAAAGAGTTCCCCCTTATTTGCTCTGCATATTACAGACATTAACTTGCGGTCAGAATCAAAAGGAATCTCCTTTACCCTTGGATAATAGGAATCCATTTCATTCTCGTCCATGCCTGAATCTATGGCGGCTCTCACTAAAGCTACCTCGGTGGGGTCGCCCTCTATATCAAGAGTTTTTTCTTTTTTGCCCTTAACCTCAGCTAAGCGCGCATTACCGCAGATGAGACCAGTTTTTAGAAGAAGCCTTAATGCGAAGGCTTTATCATGTTGAATTTCTTTTCCTTTACAAACTATAACCATTTTGCCCTTTGAGTTTTTTTCTAGGTTATATGAATTTTTACCGGCATAAGCCGATACAACTGTCATACGATTTTCGGTTAGAGTACCTGTTTTATCTGAGCAGATTACAGTGGCACAACCCAAAGTTTCAACGGCCGGAAGCCGCCTTATCAATGCATTTCGTTGAACCATTCGGCGGACACCAATCGCCAAGGCTATGGTAACAACAGCCGGAAGTCCTTCAGGTACCGCCGCGACCGCCAGGCTGATGCCCCCCAAAAGCATTTGCACTATGGGTTCACCCCTTAATATCCCCATAAGAGCTACTACTGCACATATGATAAGACAAAAAGTTACTATTATTTCTCCCAGTCTTTCCAGCCTTTTTTGCAAAGGGGTTTCCTGAGTTCCTGCCGACACAATCATATCGGCTATCTTACCCATTTCAGTTTGCATCCCGGTAGCTATTACAACAGCCTTTCCTGTACCGTTGGTTACCAGGCTTCCCATGTATATAAGATTTGTATTTGTAATCCCATTCTGTCTGTGTTTCCTTTTATTAATTTCATTTTTTGATGCCGGGACCGATTCGCCGGTAAGCATCGACTCATCTAAGAACAGAGAATTGCCTTCTATAATCACACTGTCGGCAGGAACACGGTCTCCGGCCTCTAATGCAATCAAATCCTTTGGTACAACCATTTCGGCAGGAATATCCTTGATTGAACCGTCACGGATTACTCTTGCGTGGGGAGCGGCCATGTTCATGAGAGCTTCCATGGCCTTTTCAGTCCGCATTTCCTGAAAGAAGCCGAGAAGCCCATTAAGGATAAGGATAACCAGAATTGCAATGCCTTCGCTGTTCTCACCCATAAAAAAGGATATGACTGACGATACTATAAGAATAATTATCATTAAATCGGTGAATTGGGATAACAATGTTTTCAGCCATGATTTCTTTTTACCTTGCTTTAAAACATTCTTACCATGCACCTCAAGGTTCTTCGCCGCATCGGATTCGGTCAGTCCATAGATGTTTTCTTTTATATCATCGAATACCAGAGTACGTTCAAAAGCCTCCACAATACCACTCCCTAAAGAATAAAAATAGGACAATCTATTTTATTCAGGGCATAAAGGGAATAGTACAATATAAGAATAATGTGAAGTAAAGCGCAGCGTTGAATCTATTTGCATTATACAGTGGG
>CAYWXN010000367.1:0-2180 GCA_964462075.1 uncultured Ruminiclostridium sp.
AAGCAAGAAAAAATAAATGGCAATAAATTGTCATAGCTGAACTTATGGTATAATATGCCCACAAGCAATTCAAAGCAAAGCTTTGAATGCGCCCGGCAAAGCCGGGCAAAAGTATTTTGCATAGCAAAATACGCATGCGGTCATGTTACACCATAAACTGCAAATGCGATTTCATCAGCATTTGCCGGGATTTATCCCACGCAAAACGAGCAAGCTCGTTTTGCAGTGCGTTTATGGTATAATCATTCAGAGGTGTATTATGTTCAAAAAAAGTCGAAAGATTTATTATATATTAACTTTTATTTTGGTTTTTCTTATACTTTTCTTTTATTGGCAAAACCATACTCTTCAGATAACCCGTTATGAACTTACTTACGACAATTTACCCAAGAGTTTTGACGGGTATAGGATAGTACAGATAAGCGACATGCACGGAAAAACCTTTGGAATGGAGAATATTGGTCTTGCAAATAAGATAAAGTCACTAAAGCCTGATATCCTTTTAATAACAGGTGATATGATGAGCTCCACAATTAATGACGAGGGTGCTTTTTTAGAGTTTTTATATCACTTTAATGAAGCTTGCCAGATTTATATGTGCTTAGGAAATCACGAACAAATTGCACGTCAACTAACAAATAACGGTAAAGACAATGATAGATATTCAAATTTCATAAATAATATAAAGGATAAAGGTGTAATACTATTAAATAATGAAAAAATAACAATAAAAAGCGGGTCGGATACCATAACAATATCGGGTTTGACTCTGGAATTATATCATTATTCAAGAAGAGATATTGAGCCCTATGATGAGGATATGTCATTGAAAGAATCCTATATAGAAGAAGTACTCGGGAAATCTCCAAAAGAATTTAATATATTATTAGCGCATAATCCCGCGTATATTAAGGAATATGTGGCATGGGGAGCTGATTTGACACTTTCAGGTCATATACACGGAGGGATTATTAGGATTCCATTTTTAGGAGGTCTTTTCTCTCCGGAAAGAATATTATTTCCTGAATATGATGCCGGATTGTTTGAAAGCGGAGATTCTAAGATGATTGTAAACCGCGGGCTGGGGTATTCAAAAGTTAATATCAGACTCTTTAACAGACCGGAAATCAGCCTGGTCGAATTAAAGAATATACCTTGATTATTATACAAATTTTATGTATATATATTCGTTTGTTGTATTATGTTTGTTTTTTCTCAGAAATCATTATATAGTATTCTATGGAGACATACGCTTTTTATATATAACCCACCGAAGCATTTAATATTTTGGGAGGGAGTCTGATGAAAAAGATCCTGCTGGTGTTCTTTGCTTTACTTATTATAATGAAAATGTTTGTTGGCTGCGGCATTAATAAAAGCGTTTATGAATTAGCACTTATTACCGATTTTGATATATTAGAGGACAAATCATTTAACCAGGCTGCATGGGAAGGCCTTAAAAAGTATGCCGATGAGCATAATAAGACATTTCAATACTACCAGCCCAGTGATGGGACGAACAAAGCTTATCTAGAATCAATAGAACTTGCCGTCAAAAATAATGCTAAAGTAATAGTTGCACCGGGTTCTTTATTTTCAGTTACGATTTATCAAGCACAGGTAAAATATCCGGAAGTTAATTTTATTCTTCTGGATGGTGAGCCGCATACAGAAGACTATAAAACATACCGTACCGAGAAAAATGTACTTCCTATTCTTTATGCCGAAGAGGAGGCTGGCTTCATGGCGGGATATGCCGCGGTAAAAGATGGTTTTACAAAGCTCGGTTTTCAAGGCGATATGGCAGTTCCCTATGAAATTCGATATGGTCACGGCTTTGCACAGGGGGCAGACACTGCAGCTAAAGAATTGGAACTGGCCGAAGGGTCGGTTTCTTTAATGTACAATTATTCCGGTGATTTTTCCTCTTCGCCTGAGAGCAAAGCCAGAGCAGTCAATTGGTATAAAGACGGAACAGAAGTTATTTTAGCTTGTACAGATGCGGTAAGCAACTCAGTAATTGCTGCGGCAGATGAGGTGGGCGGAAAATTTGTTATAGGTGTTAACTTTGACCAAAATGATAAATCCCAATCGGTAATCTCTTCTGCAGTTAAGATGTTAGGAGACTCGGTTTATAAAGCTCTTGAAAAATATTATAACGGCAATTGGGAGGGCGGAGA
>CAYWXN010000368.1:0-2179 GCA_964462075.1 uncultured Ruminiclostridium sp.
TACTCAGGATAATCAAGATTAACCTCTATATCGGATAGCAGTGTTATAATTCTTTCTCTTATTTCGTCGAGTTTTTTGGACACAGATCCTTCAAGCTGTTTTACGGCAACTTTAGACACTCTTTGGGTTCTGGCCTGAATAATATCCATTACGGCCTCGGCTTGTGATAAATCTATTCTGCCGTTTAAAAAAGCTCTTTTTGTGAATTCTCCCGGTTCAGCCAGCCTGGCACCGTTATTATAAAGCAGATTCAGTAGTGACACTGCAATGGTATAGCCGCCATGGCTTGAAATCTCAACGATATTCTCTCTGGTATAAGTGCGGGGCGCCTCCATTTTAGAGAGAAGTACCTCGTCAATAACCTCTTTGGTCTGATTGGATATAATTTTTCCGTATTGAATTGTATGGGATTTTTGATCCGATACTGTATTCTTTCCCTTAAATATCTTATCTGCTATTATAAATGCCTCTGGTCCGCTTAATCGGATTACTGAAATCCCTGAGTTTCCGACAGCTGTAGAAACTCCCGCAATAGTATCATTTATCATATTTAATTACCCTAGTTTTATTTACTCCTAAAACTTTTTATGACAGTGTGGATTTGTGCTAAATTAATAAGAGGCTGTCTCAAAATGTTCGCTGTGTCATTCTGAACCCATATGGCCGAAGAATCTTTAAGATCCTTCGCTACACTCAGGATGACGACCAATTTCGAGACAACCCCTCTATTTTCTAATAAGATCTACCGCTTCCCTGTTTGTAACGCACGACCACCTTACGATTTGGTTCTTCTCCGATACTCTGTGTATCAACATATTTATGGTCTTGTAATGTTGAATGAATTATTCTTCTTTCATACGGATTCATGGGTTCCAGGGTCAGGTTTTTCCGATATCTCGTTACCTTATCGGCTACGCGGTTGGCGAGCCTTATTAATGTCTCTTCACGCTTTTTCCTGTAGTCGGCCACATCAAGTATAACTCGTATATAATCATCTGATTTGTGGTTAACAACTAAGCTGAGAAGATACTGGAGTGCATCAAGAGTTTCTCCCCTTCTGCCTATAACAATACCGATATCATCACCCGTTAAACTTACAGTAATATGGTCTTCCTCATGTATAATTTCCAGGTTTGCCGTAATTTCCATTTTCTCAAAAATAGGCCTTAAGAAATCTACTATTATATCATCAATACCGATCTTTTGCGTTACTCTGACAACTGCATTCTTGTTTCCTATTATGCCCAGGAGTCCTTTGTTTCCTTCGTTAATGATTTCAATATCCACATCATCAATTTCAGTATCAAGCTCTTCACATGCAAGTCTTATGGCTTCATCAATGGTTTTAGCTTCTTTTATTATTGACTTTTGCAACGTTACTCTCCTCCTTCTTTTCGTTTTTATCCTTCTTAAAAAACTTATTCATTAACTTTTGTTGACCAAAGGTTAAAATATTATTAAGTGTCCAGTAAACAGATAAACCGCAAGGTGTGCCCAAGCCTATCCAAAGGGTCATTATAGGGCTCATCCATAGCATACTTTTATTTGCACAACCGTTATTTGCGGCTTTTGGGTCTTTACTTTTTGTCTCAGGCTGCTGGGGCATCATTTGTGAGGTGGTCAAAAATGTCGTAGCTACTGCAATGATTAATAAGATCAAAGCAGGAAGGTATACACCCGGATTAGCAGTTATTTCTTTTGGATTAATGCTTGGTTTTACTCCCAGGTTGAAAAAGTTGAAAACTTTAAGATCAAAGTCTGTCAATACCTGTTTCTGCTCTTGAGAAAGATAAGGATTTTCAGAAACGATTTCTTTTTTCCTGTCTATTGCATCCAATATTTTTATTTCAATATACGGATCTTTACTTGATAAATCTTTATATGCTTGCTGTAAATAGGCATCATCTATATTGTCACCTTTAGGATCGCGTATATCCAGATTAAACTTGCTATTATCAAATTCTAAATCACCGCTTTGTATAGATACCAGAGCCATGTGCCCTACTGCTCTTGCCGGTATATCTATCATATATGACATAGGCATTCTGATAACATAGAAAAGCGCAATAATAATAGGCAATTGAATTAACAAAGGTAAACAACCGGATGCTGGATTGTAGTTTTTTTCCTGATAAAACTTCATCTGTTCTTCCTGAAGTTTTTCTTTATCATTCTTGTA
>CAYWXN010000369.1:0-2133 GCA_964462075.1 uncultured Ruminiclostridium sp.
TTGTTGTTACAGACGAAGAAATAGAGAAAATTAAAACCGAGAAAGAAAAATCTATACAAATTTTACACTTCGCCCAATTGAATCAGATTTCTCCCGTCTATTACAACAAGACTTATCAGACGGCCCCCGAGGCTGGCGGGGAAAAAGCCTTTGAATTGCTCCGTTCGGCGCTTATGTCTGAACAGAAGATAGCTATTGGTAAAGCCGTTATGGGAACAAAGGATACACTTATGGCAATCATTCCTCGTGAAGATGGGATGATTATTGCAACAATGTTCTATGCTGATGACATAAAAGAACTCCAAAGGCAGTACTCCAAGCCGAATGTTTCCGAGCAGGAAATGAATATGGCAAAAATGCTGATAAATTCGATGGATACCCCTTTTGACTCATCGAAGTATAAAGACGAATATCAGGAGAAGCTTCGTATGTTAATTGAGACTAAAATATCGGGTAAGGAGGTCGTTGCGACAAAATCTGACGGCCCTAACAAAGTAATCGACCTTATGGAGGCACTCAGGGCCAGCGTAGAGAAAGCTAAAAAGGAAAAAGCAATAGTGTAACGAGTACGCGGAACGTTATATTAACTTGAATATATGAATACTAAGCTAAATGAATACAACCAAAAAAGAAATTTTAAAAGGACATCTGAACCGAAAGGGAGAACCGATGATTCTGATGAGCAGCTAAGATTTGTTGTTCAACATCATCTTGCTCGCAAGGATCACTATGATTTCCGTCTGGAATGGAACGGAAGCCTTTTAAGCTGGGCAGTGCCAAAAGGCCCATCCTACAAAACTTCTGACAAGAGGCTTGCTATAAAGGTAGAGGATCATCCTCTGGAATACAGGCATTTTGAGGGGACTATTCCCAAGGGGGAATATGGTGGGGGGGTGGTAATGCTATGGGACGAAGGCTTATGGGAGCCATACGGTAATGTAGATGAAGGGCTAAATGAAGGCGTATTAAAGTTTAACTTAAATGGTGTACGCCTTAAGGGAAAATGGGCATTAATAAGGCTGAAATGCAAAGCAAGTGAGTCAAAGGATAACTGGCTATTATTAAAAGAAAAAGACGAATATACAAAAACTAATTCCGGCATATCTGAGTATACAACAAGTATTAGAACGGGGCGAACCATGGCTGAAATCGAGGCAGGCAAAGATAAGAGCTTTATAAAAAACCCATTTAATAGTACAGAGGTACAGCTTGCCAAATTGGTAAACACAATTCCGGAGGGAAAAAATTGGATTTATGAAATGAAATATGACGGTTATAGGATTTTGGCATTTGTGGAAGGCAACAGCGCCAGATTAGTTACAAGAAACGGAAACGATTACACCAAGCAGTTCTTTACCATCAGCAATTCGTTAGTTGATTTTGCTGATGGTAAAGCGATGGTTCTTGATGGCGAGATGGCAATTATTGATGCAACCGGAAAGACTGATTTTCAGGCTCTCCAAAATTATATGAAGAATGCTAAAGGTCAAGACTTAACATATATCATCTTTGATTTACTTGCACTTGATGGCAAAGATCTTCGGGGGAAACCCCTTTTTGAAAGAAAAGAAATGCTCGAAGAGTTGATGAAGGATGCCCCTGAAAACTTATACTATAGCCGGTATATCAAAGGAAACGGGAAGGAAAGCTTTATTGCGGCCTGTGAGGCAGATATGGAAGGAATAATTGGTAAGAAATATAATTCAATATATAGCGGCACTCGAAATGGTGACTGGATTAAGCTAAAATGTGATAAACGCCAGGAATTTGTCATTGGAGGGTATACTCTTTCCAGCAAAAAAACCAAGGGCATAAGCTCACTTCTTCTTGGCATATATGAAGGGGAGACTTTAGTCTATGCAGGACGTACAGGGACAGGCTTTAACAAACGCAATACAGAAGAGCTTGTTTCAAAATTTAATAATCTTAATATAAAGGATTCTCCTTTTGTTAATCCGCCCAAGGCAAGATCAAATGAAGAAATTACCTGGCTTGAACCAAAATTAGCAGCAGAGATTAAATTCGCAGAATGGACAGAAGATAATCAGTTGAGACAAGCAAGCTATAAGGGTTTAAGGGAAGACAAAAATCCAAAAGATATAAAAAGGGAATCTTCAGTCGAAGGATTAGAAA
>CAYWXN010000370.1:0-2114 GCA_964462075.1 uncultured Ruminiclostridium sp.
CGGTCTTGTTCTTCGTGTTTATTATTAATATGGTAAGAACAAAGAAGCTGGAGCTCAAATATGCCCTGATTTGGATTCTTACCAGCGTGAGCTTCATAATAATGTCGGTTTTCCCCGAGACAGTGTTCATGGCGGCAAGGGTGCTTGAGGTGGAAGTGGCCTCAAATGCCTTGTTCTTGTGTATAATATTCCTGCTGCTGCTTATGGTATTTGCTCTGACAGTGGCTGTATCCCGCCAGGCAGGCCGTATAAAGCGCCTTGTTCAGGAAATGGGTATATTGAAGGCCGAGATAAATGATGCTAAATGCCATTGTGAACCTGACAACAATAAATTGAAGAATAATTAAGGTATTCAAAGAGTAAATTTCAAAAATATTATTCCGGCATTTAAACTCAGGAGCGGTAGGATTCTTTCACTTACCTAAAGTATCCCTATCAAAGGTATTTAAAAATCTGCACTTCTATATCTGTACCGCTGTACGCTGTTTTTTGTATTTGATGATATGTGGTGTGCTGATTTTTTCAAGCAAATTACTGACGGATTATTTTAATTCAGGAAAAATTATAAACAACAGCATACTTAACCTTATTCCCATATTTCTGCCCGGAAAGTAACCCAAGCTCTTCAAATTTCAGTACAAATCCTCGAATTGTAGCATAGGCTGCGTTGCCAAAATCACGCTCAAGCTGCTTGGTTGAGAATTCATTGCTGCCGTACGCAGAGAGTACATAGTTCCAGAGATCCTTTTCCTTCTCGGTAATTTGGCCTGCATCCAATGCTCTTTTGAAAACATCCATGGTATCAGGCTGTGGCAATGCATCACCAAGCTGATTATAAACATTTTCAATAAAATATACGATAAAAGGTGTTATATCTATTAAGCCGCTGATTTTTTCGTTATCCTCAACCGTTGAAAAAGCCTTATAATATCCTTTCCGACTCCGCTCAATATAGCCGGAGAAAGGAATGAATAATGCTGAGGAATATCCCTGATGTGTAAGATACCAAAGGTGCATAAGCCGTGCCATACGACCATTGCCGTCAAAATAAGGATGCAGATAGCCAATATAAAAATGAATGGCTGCTGCTTTTATTAAATCATTCATTGTACTGTCTGTGTTAATAAAGTGAACAAGTTTGCCCATATATTCAGGAAGCTTGTTGTGAGATAGCCCGGTGTGTTCCAACTCTTGGCCGACTATATAGACTGTATCGTGTCTATAAAATGCACCCGGTTTTAGCTTGTCTTCATCAGGAAGGTACTGCCCGATTGACAAGTCATAAAGCGTGTGAATATTCTTTTCGCTGATTGTATTTAAAGGATCAGAGATAAATTCAAGACCCTTCTTTAAGCCATAGATACGTTTCTCGCTTTCATCCATGGGAGCATAGCCACGAAGAATTTTTCTTACGCTGTCCCTTGAGAAATCGATACTCTCTATAGTGAGTGTAGATATAATTTCATCTTCCATTGCCTTAAGCCCAAAGGGCTGGCCCGGATTCTGTGGTGTGAGTAATAATTTAACCGTGCTCATACTAATCTGTACGACGTTTTGCATATATACAAGGTTGTTCTCCGTAAAGCTCAATAAAGGGATGGACTTAAAAACATTTGTTTTAAAAAGCTCCATAAGCTCGTTAATGTCCAAGCCCTGATATTTATGCTTAATTTTTTTTAAATCTAAAATATTTTTATCGGAGAGTATTTTTGCATAAAGCCTAGCATCCATAAAATTCACCTAACTGATATTATTTAGTATCAATTTGTATCAGTTTACCATATATTATGACTACTTGTAAAGCAGCATTTATTGGCAGCAGCGATACAGCATAGGCTGATTTACCAGGTGCTCGAGGGCGAAAAGATTGTTAAGGTTTTGCGATTATGGAGTCATTATGAGTAGTAGTATAATATTTATGGATTTATGGGTCTTAATAGGCAACTCTTTACCGGCATGTATTTTTATGATAAAATAAGGCATACTTTATATTATCGTAAATATAACCATGGAGGTGCCTATGGAATATATAAAAAGAGGCATAGAAGATAAATTCATTCGCATGAGTTCGTTCTTTAAAGCTGTCTTAATTACTGGTGCAAGGCAGGTAGGAA
>CAYWXN010000371.1:0-2099 GCA_964462075.1 uncultured Ruminiclostridium sp.
CAAAGCTGACATCCTTTACTGCAAACGTCTCATCATTTGAATACGAGTGATACAGCCCTTCAACTTTTATCATAACTGTGCCCCCTTAAATACTAATTGACTCGCTAACCGTTACAGCTCACTATAGACCACGTAGTATAGACCTTATGGTCTAATTATATTATATTAATCAGAGATGTCAATAATTCATATTGAGGAATTGAATATTCCCCAACCTAGATATGTAAAGTCCATGTAGCATATGTTAATATGGTCTGGCCCAGAAAGCTACCACATTTTGCATTCCAAAAATGCTTTTATTAGTAATTAATATTAATTAACTTAATCTGAAATAACCGTACCCTACACCCTATAGCTATCAGCCCACTGCTGGTACAAGGCATCCGGGAATTGGTGGTGCTTTTCGATTACGTCCCAGACCCCTTGAGGGTTATGAAACCTCGTCTTTGTTTGAATTATACTTTTATATTCTTCTCTTTTAAGCATCTGCCGGAATTCATCCCAGGGAAAGTATTTGCCGGGGCAATCCTTTTCTTCTTTTTTGGCCGAATTATAATCTAAATGACCGTTTATTGCGATTATGGGCCATCTTGATTTACAATCCTGTATAAGCTCGATTAAAGCATCCAGCTGTACTTGGGGAACTTCTTTTTCGGTATAATCAATTCCGTTTACCACATAATCTGTATAACAACCTTCAAGGCATATCCCGATTGTATTGGTATCTTCCTCACCATATAGATGGCCCCCCACGTGGTACTCCTGTCTTCCCCGGTATACCAGACCACTTTTTCGTACTAAAAACTGATAGGCTATCCCCTTCCATCCCCGTTCCAAATGCCACTTATGAATATCCTGAGCACTTGATACGCGTGCCAGGGAATGGTGAATTACAATAGTATCAGGAGTTTGAAGTTTGAAGGCCGCTCCCGGTTTCCAATTATATTTTTCTTCAATAATCTTCATCCCATTACTTCCTTTTTTTTAAATATGCTCAGACTTTCCTAGTATTTTTAGCCGGAAAACCAAAGGCCTAATATAATTAAATGCAGGAAGTAAATAGAAAGTTACTATTAAAAATTTATAGTATCCATAAGAGAGATTACATTAATAACAGGCTTTTCATAAGGGTGTATTTTTTTAATAGTTTCCAGTGCAGCTCTGCAAAGCTCTTTTTTACAGGTAAACTCGATTTTCGCTTCCTCGACTTCGCAGATCTCACCTATTTTACCCATGTACGGATTAGTGCCTTCCAGCGCTCTCCAACTCCCTCTGACTTTAGATACCGCCATGCAATAATCATAATTACCGTCCACCGTAAGAGCACCGATTAGGTTTAGCGCATCTCGGAGCTGAACTACATATTCTTCGGGTATAAAGCATTCTATTTTTACCATAAATACACCCCTGTAAATTATTCTTACCGCACATAAAAATTGATAAACAAATTTTAAAATAATGGATGCTATCTTTATATTATATTGAAAAATCGAACAAATAAATATTGGCATAAGCTCTTACATATTTCAAGTTAAGTCAAATTTAAATGGCAAATGCGACAAATACATTGTTTTATTGATATTTGTCAAATAATATAATATAATTTTCGCATATTGGACAAATTTTAATAAATTGCATTTAGGAGGATAGAACGTGGAAAAGCGAGAAAAATTTGCGTCACGGTTAGGCTTTATTCTTATTTCTGCAGGCTGCGCAATAGGATTAGGTGATGTTTGGCGTTTCCCTTATATCACAGGCCAATATGGCGGCGGGATATTTGTTCTAATTTATCTAATATTTATTTTAATGCTAGGCATACCCATTATCACAATGGAGCTTGCCGTCGGACGTGCCAGTCAGAAGAGTATTGCCACTTCATTTAACGTCTTGGAGAAGAAAGGCCAAAAATGGCATTGGATGGGCTTTTTTGGAATGTTAGGCAATTACCTGCTCATGATGTTTTATACCACCATTGCAGGCTGGATGCTGGGATACTTTTTCAAGTTTGCAGCAGGTCGGTTCGATGGAGCCAATACCGAGCAGATTGGTAAAATATTCGAAAACCTACTAGGAAATCCTCTGGAAATGGCTTTATGGAG
>CAYWXN010000372.1:0-2075 GCA_964462075.1 uncultured Ruminiclostridium sp.
AAAAATCAGATAACCTTAAAGATAAACAATATAAGTTCTTTTCATAAGAATTGATTTTTTTAAGGTAATACCTTTTTGTAAACAAAGGCGTTACCTTTTTTGCTGACACGTTCTACCGCACCAACATAGTTTAGGATATTCAAAGCTGTTTGGGCAGTCTTTATGCTAAGCCCGGAAGCTAATTTGAAATCCTTCGCAGTAAATTCAGCCGGCAACTCTTTTGGAATCAGCTTATTAAAATCCCTTACGTTATTTATATATAACTCGTCAATTATATCCGTGGGAATTCTATCATAGCGTGATGAACCTTTTTTCCGGTTATCACTCCAGCCATTCAGATATCTATACTCGGTAATATCTAGCATTACTATTATGAGTCTAAAATTCTCATGTTTAATTAAGCTTTTAATTTTATAAAGTTCGAAGAATACTTGATATGGAGTTCCTCTTTTAGGGCTTTTGCGCTTCTTAGTAGTCTCACCTGTATTCTCGTCAAGCCAAATCAAGTATTTTGTACTTGGTATCGGATAAACAACCGTTACTGTTGTCAAAGCTAAAAAGCTTTCCAGCTTTTTACGCAGTTTATTAAAGTTCGCGGTCTGGATTTCGATGATACCGTTTTCCCCGACAATATCAGCCACATAGGATCCTAGCTTAATTTCATGACTATCGGAATATGGCTCATAATAGTTTTTTAGAACTGTATGTAGAGTTTTTTCTCTAAGGGTACCTATTCCACTTCTAATGCGCTCGTTATTTATTACTATTCTGCATGCTTCCATAAACCTTCTCTTATCCATAAACAATAAAGCACCCTTCTGTTTTGAACTTTATTGTAGCATAATTGGGTCTATTTCAACATCCCTTTTAATAGCTCCAGTATCTTTTTCTCCAGCCGCGACACTTGGACTTGAGATATACCAAGCTTTTGAGCAACGCTCTGCTGTGTCTGCCCTGAATAATAGCGCATAAATATAAGATTTTTTTCACGGTTTGGAAGCTGTTTTAAAGCACTGTAGAGAGATATTCTTTCAACAGTATCGGATTCCTTATCATTGTCCTGCGCTATAATCCTATCAATTAAACGATTTTCAGATCCATCCTCATCCTCGTATTCCCTGAACAAAGATTCGGGAGTCTTGGATGCCTCCATAGCATGGATAATATTTTCAGGTTCTTCACCGAGTTCTTCAGCCAGCTCTTTTATACTTGGTGGTCTCCCCAGTTTCTGCTCCAGTTTTTCGCTTATATCTCTGGCTTTTATTGATAATTCTTTTAAGCTCCTGCTGACCTTAATAACTCCGTCGTCTCTAAAATAACGACGAATTTCCCCTAAAATCATCGGAACTGCATAAGTGGAAAATTGCACATTAAAGGACAAATCAAATTTATCTACAGCCTTTATAAGCCCGATGCATCCAATTTGAAAGAGATCTTCGGTTTCTACATTACGGTTTCTGAACCTTCTTACCACACTCCAGACCAGACCCGTGTTTTTATCTATAAGGGTATTCCGCGCATCAACATCGCCGTTCTGAGCCTTTTTAATCAAATCCGACGACGACTCGTTATTTGTATTGTTCATATATAAGCCTACCTATACTCTTAACTGTTTTTTCATATGTACTTTTGTACCTTTACCCGGTACCGATTCTACTTTTAGATCATCCATAAATGTTTCCATGACAGTGAATCCCATCCCCGAACGCTCCAGCTCGGGACGGGATGTATAAAGCGGCGTTTTGGCCTTTTCAATATCATCAATTCCCTTGCCAAAATCTTCTATTGTTATTTCCACGCTGTCGGTATAAAGGAAACACTCCATTGTAATTATTCCTTCTTTTTCATCATAACCATGGATAATAGCATTAGTTACAGCCTCTGACACAGCAGTCCTGATATCGGCCAATATATCAATAGTAGGATCTGCTTGTGCAACAAAACTAGCTACAACAACGCGAGCAAAGGCCTCATTGACTGATTTACTACTGAACTCTGTTTTCATTCTATTCACTGGTTGCATAATTAATAACCTCTCAATACTAAGACTTTCTATTATCATTACTCTTTAATAA
>CAYWXN010000373.1:0-2055 GCA_964462075.1 uncultured Ruminiclostridium sp.
TCAATATCATAATCGGCCGCCTGAATCAGCTTTAAGAGAATATTCTCAACATCCTCGCCTACATAGCCTGCCTCAGTTAAGGAAGTAGCGTCGGCTATAGCAAAGGGCACATTTAATATCTTGGCTAAGGTCTGAGCCAGATAGGTTTTACCGCATCCTGTAGGCCCCATAAGAAGAATATTACTCTTCTGAAGCTCTAAATCAAGCCGCGATCCCTGGTTGCGGATACGCTTATAGTGGTTGTAAACAGCCACTGAAAGGGATCGCTTTGCCTTATCCTGTCCGATAACATACTCATCAAGGATTCTTTTTATTTCCTTGGGTTTGGGTATTTCATCTATGGATTGCTCAACATGAACATCCTCAAACTCCTCTTCAATAATCTCTGAGCAAAGGTCGATACACTCATTGCAAATGTATACGCCGGGACCGGCAACAATCCTGTTTACCTGTTCTTGTGTCTTTCCGCAAAAAGAACATTTTACTTGCTTCTTATCATCATAGCGCGCCATTTTTTCACCCCGTTACTCTACGCTCCATTATTTGATCTACCAGGCCATATTCCTTAGCCTCCGCCGCACTCATAAAATAGTCCCTTTCAGTATCAATCTCAATTTTGGAAAGGGGTTGCCCTGTTCTCTGACTCAAAATTTCATTCAAACTTTTCTTTACTTTTAAAATCCATTCTGCATGGATTTTGATATCGGTGGCTTGGCCTTTGGCTCCGCCAATGGGCTGATGTATCATAATTGTGCTGTTTGGTAAAGAAAAGCGTTTACCTTTGGCACCTGCCGCTAAGAGAAATGCTCCCATGCTCGCGGCCATTCCTACGCAAATGGTGGAGACATCGCATCTAACATGCTGCATAGTATCATAAATAGCCATTCCCGCTGTAACAGAACCTCCCGGGCTATTTATGTATAGCTGAATGTCCTTATCCGGATCTTCTGCTTCTAAAAATAACATCTGTGCAACTACAAGACTAGCAGTGACATCATTAACCTCATCGCTCAAAACTATAATTCTATCCTTTAAAAGCCTTGAATAAATATCATAGGAACGTTCACCCCTGCTACTCTGTTCAACAACTATAGGAACTAATGACATTTAAAAACCTCCTTTTTATGTGCCTAAAATGTATACACTTATACTAGACTGCCTTTATACCATACATTTTAGTCAATTCTCGGCAATGGAATCTTATTCCTTTGCATTTTCAACTAACATTTTTATTGTTTTCTTTCGTTCAATAGAACTCTTTATATATTCTATATCGTCATCATGTAAATGTTTCTTCATTTCCTCAACCGGTTGATTATATCGTTTAGCCATCTCTTCCAGCTCAGCATCATATTCTTCAGGTGAAGTAATGATATTTTCGACCTCTGAGATTTTTTCCAGAACCAACTGAGTCTTTACATCTTCCAGGGCATTGTCGTGGTAATCCGCCCTGACTTTACTGATATCCATTCCCATCATCTGAAGATATCCTTCGAGATTCATCCCCTGATATCTAAGCTGCATATCCAGCTGACGCATCATATCATCCAAGCGGTGATTAACCATAACCTCGGGTATATCACAAGCAGCGTTACCAACTGCCATCTTAATAATATCATCTTCATACTTTCGGTCGGCATTGGATTGTGCCTGCTCAGTCAGTTTAACCCTTATATCGGCTTTGTACTCATCAAGAGTCTCAAATTCACTGACATCCGATGCAAATTCATCATTTATTTCAGGGAGCTGTTTGAACTTAATTTCGTTAATCTTTACTTTAAAAACAGCGGCTTGCCCCTTGAGCTCCTCACTATGGTAATCTTCAGGGAATGTTACATTTACATCAATTTCATCGTTTATATTTGCGCCTATAATCTGTTCTTCAAAACCGGGAATAAATGAACCCGACCCTATGACCAGAGTATATTCCTTTGCATCTCCGCCTTTAAAAGGAACTCCGTCAACACTGCCTTCAAAATCGATATTTACAGTATCACCGTTCTCAACCGGACGATCTTCAATATTTATAAGCTTGGAATTTCTTTCTTGAATTTT
>CAYWXN010000374.1:0-2054 GCA_964462075.1 uncultured Ruminiclostridium sp.
CCGTTATGATTAACAGAGAAAATACTACCGGAGAGTTATATGTTATGAAGCGTAAAAAAAGCGGGAAAAAGATTGATACCGAGAATTTTACGCTGTTCTTATCGCTTACAACAAATAGTCTTGGTGTTGTAGAATCCTTTTTAAACGCAACTCATAAGCGCATAACAATTAGTTTTAGAGTTGAAGATGAAAACTTGGTTAAACTTGTGAAGGATAATTATAGAGTATTGTACGATGGCCTATTAGAAAAAGGCTTTAAACTGGTAGATATGAAATGCAGGGTGTTGGAGAAAGAAAGAGTCAATCCTGTTAATGCGGCGAAAAAAGCTCAGGACTTACTTGGCATTCAAACCCGGGTAGATTTGAAAATATAGAGGTATTTTGATGGCATCCGAAAAACAAGAAGAACGTAAAATAAAAAAGGCATCGGCATTAAGCTATACTCCCGGTGAAGATAAAGCCCCTAAGGTTATTGCATCGGGCAAAGGCGAAATAGCTGAGAAGATAATTGAAAAGGCCAAGGAGGCCAAAATCCCGGTTTATGAGGATAAGCACCTGGCAGAGGCTTTATCCCATATCTCTCTGGGCGAAGAGATTCCGACAGAGCTTTATGAGGTAGTGGCTGAAGTGCTTTCATTTATCAGCAAGCTTGATGAGTCGTACGGTATTAATAAAAAGTTAAAAAGATAGATGTCCCCCACCTCAATTGGAGTCGGACATATTTTTAATGCTTTATATTGGCTGGTAGTATATATTATTACCGGAACTTTTTTGGGGGTTGGATGCGTATGAATAACCGCGCATATGGCACTTTAGGCGAAGAAGCGGCGGTAGCATATCTTGATAAGCACGGTTATAAAATAATAACACGTAATTTTCGTGTCGGCAGAATGGGAGAAATTGATATTATAGGCAAAGAAGGGGACACTCTATGTTTTATTGAGGTTAAGACCAGAAGCAACTATAGCTTTGGATATCCCGCTCAGGCTGTTTCAAATCAAAAACAGGCAACCATAACTAGGATTGCGCAAGTTTACATGCAGAATAATCGACATTACGATGTACCTGTACGGTTTGACATTGTTGAGCTTTTGATGGACCGAGCCGGTAATATTAAAGATATCTCACTCATTCAAAATGCATTTTAATTTTAATAGAATAGTAAAACGGAGGATAACATGTTTTTTTTTGATGCCCATTGCGATATATTATCGGCCATAACTACTCCTAAGGAGCTTTTTTCCAACAATAATCATTGGGATGTAGATAGAGCTCTTTCAAACGGGACTTTTATTCAGGTTCTTTCACTATTTGCAGAAGGAAAGGATTCCAATGAAATAAAGGGCAAAATGGAGGCTCAGCTTGCCGGAGCTCTTTTGGCTGAAAAAAGCTATCCCGAAAAAATAGAAATAATAAGAAAAAAGGATGAGTTATCTTATTGTGTTGATTCATTCAACTCACAAAAAATTGGCTGTATAGTTGAGGCCGAAGGGGCTGAAGTCATCGGAGAATCCTTATCGGAGTTAGACAGATTATATGAGGCAGGTCTTCGCATCCTTACTTTATCCTGGAATTATGACAATGCCGTATGTGACAGTATAGCAGGAAATAGCACGCATAACGGGCTTTCAGACTTTGGTAGGCAGGTTGTCGGGAAGGCAGAAGATTTAGGTATCCTGATTGACATATCACATGCATCTGACAAGACATTTTCCGATGTAATGCATATCTCTCGCAAACCCTTTATTGCATCTCATAGCAATAGCCGCTCTATTTGCTCACACAGACGCAATCTCACTGATAAGCAAATAAACAGTATTGCCAATAACGGTGGAGTTATAGGCATAAATTTATGTCCCGATTTTCTTAACAATTCGGGAAATGCCGATCTAATGGACATAATCAGACATATAGAGCATATTTCTGCCTTGGTGGGAACAGCATTTCTCGGCTTCGGATGTGATTTTGACGGAATAGATAATCTACCGAAGGGGATCTCAGGGGTACAGGATATGAGTAAAATAATTGATACCCTTTTGAAACTCAATTATAAA
>CAYWXN010000375.1:0-2050 GCA_964462075.1 uncultured Ruminiclostridium sp.
AAAGGTATAATCCAGAAATTTTAAGGAGGATTTTATAACCATGGAAGACAAGACATTACAATGCAAGGACTGTGGCGCAGATTTCATTTTTACAGAAGGCGAACAAGCTTTCTACAAGGAGAAGGGTTTTGAAAATGAACCACAGAGATGTCCTGAATGCAGAAGGGCCAGAAAGCAACAGAGAAATCAAAACAGAGGTCCTAGATATTAATCAAAAAACAAGGAGAGCCAAGGCTCTCCTTTTATTATGCTCTTCTTTAGCAGTATAAGGTGCCGTGAGTGATGTCAAATAGCGTCAGCGGGCAGACGACAAGCCTGCTTGTCGTTTTGGATTGGCGTAGCCATACGACTCAATTGAGTCGTTTTGCGACTAAAATCCCGGATGGATTGCCGGAGCGGCGCATTTGACTCACTCTACAGGCACCTACAAATTATTTGTTATTCACCTGCAGCTTTAGTAATGAAAAGTTTTTCTCCGTCACTATCAACTATGGCGGTGTCCCCCTCAGATATTATACCTTTTACCATCTGCCTTCCAAGCTCAGTTTCTATTTGCCTCTGAATAAAGCGTTTTACCGGTCTTGCGCCGTATTCGGGATTCCACCCTTTCCTAACTATATGATCCAATGCAGCTTCAGTTAATTCTATCCTTATATCTTTTTCGGCCAGCCTACCGGACAGTGTTTTAATTACCAGCTTAACTATCTGTTTTACCTCATCCTGTGTAAGTGGCTTAAACAGCACAATATCATCTATACGATTTAAGAATTCCGGTTTAAACCCGTATCGTAATTCGCTCATAACCTTTTCACGGGTTACATCATCAAGCTCCCCTTCATCACCGGTGTTTTCCAGGAGGATATGGCTTCCTACATTGGAAGTCATAATGATTACCGTATTTTTAAAGTTAACAACTCTGCCTTGACTGTCGGTAAGCCTTCCGTCATCCAATATCTGCAATAGAATATTGAACACGTCGGGATGAGCTTTTTCTATTTCATCAAACAAAATAACACTATAGGGCTTTCTTCTGACTGACTCGGTAAGCTGTCCGCCTTCTTCATAGCCTACATATCCGGGAGGTGCACCAATAAGTCTTGCAACCGAATGCTTTTCCATATACTCACTCATATCAATACGAACCATATTATCTTCGGTATCAAATAAGGCTTCCGACAATGCTTTTGCCAATTCTGTCTTTCCTACACCTGTCGGTCCTAAGAAAATGAAGGAACCTATGGGACGTTTATTGTCTTTTAATCCTGCTCTGGCACGAAGTACAGCATCCGATACGGCGGTAACAGCCTCATTTTGTCCGATAACTCTTTGATGAAGAGTTTCCTCCAGATTTAAAAGCTTTTCTTTTTCTTCCTCCATCAGCTTTGTAACAGGTATACCAGTCCATTTAGAAATTATTTCGGTTATTTCATCCTCGGTTACTTCCTCCTTGAGCATACGCCCTGATAGCTCAGACTGATGTTTCTTCTCTTCGATGAGAGTATTCTCAAGTTCGGGAAGCTTACCGTACTTCAGCTTGGCAAGACTCTCTAAATCATAGTTTCTTTCAGCCTCTTCTATCTGAAGTTTTATCTCCTCTATTTCTTTTTTAGCCTCTTTCTCCCTCTTTATATACTCCTTTTCCAATTCCCATTGAGCCTTCATTCCATTGCCTTTTTCCTTTAAATCGGCAATCTCAGACTCGATGGCAGCAAGACGTTCCTTTGATGCCTTGTCATTTTCTTTTTTCAATGCCTGTTGTTCTATCTCAAGCTGCATAATACGGCGCATAATCTCATCCAGTTCGGCAGGCATGCTGTCAATCTCTGTTCTTAGCATGGCTGCGGCTTCATCCATCAAATCTATAGCCTTATCGGGAAGAAATCTATCGGAAATATAGCGATTTGAAAGGGTTGCGCTGGCGATGATTGCTCCGTCGGTAATTCTAACCCCATGATGTATTTCAAAGCGTTCCTTGAGCCCCCTTAATATTGAAATTGTATCCTCCACGGTGGGTTGATCAACCAAAACTGTTTGAAATCTTCTTTCTAGG
>CAYWXN010000376.1:0-2033 GCA_964462075.1 uncultured Ruminiclostridium sp.
AGCTCTCCGGATTTTAACTGTAGCTTATTGTCATCGGCCCAGGATACTTCATATAGGTTTTCTATATCCTCTTCATTAACCTTTGTTTCTCTGCTTTCACACTTTAGGTGTACTGACTTTTCATGATCTACCAAAGCCTTTCCGCTTATGGTTACTACAAAACGAGTTTCTTTTTCACCATTGGGAAGCTTTAATCCGGTTTCAGTCTCATAGGCACTGCAATTTACTATTTTTGAAAGCTTGTCCACAAGATATCCCCGGCTATCTCTTAGATCGTTAGCCTTGTTTCCCATAACTTCAAAATGGTATATTTGAAGATTCAAATCCTTTATTTGGTCGGCAAGGTTATTAACTTCCTCCACCTTTGCGTTGACCATATTATTATAATCCTCCTGCAGATGGTCAAAATTTGCGGCAACACTGTTAAAATATTTAGCAACTGCGACACCTTTCTCTTTTACCATAGCACGAGTTGATAGGCTTGACGGATCGGTAGTAAGGGTTTGAAGCGAGCTGTAAAAATCACTGATAATCTTTGTATACCCATTATTACTGGGCTCATTATATATTGTTTGCATATCTTCAATAATTGTAGATTTAACGGTCCACTCGCCAAGATATTGAGTCTCACTCCAATATTTTTCGTCCAGAAAAGTATCTCTGACTCTATCTATACTAGTCACATCAGAACCCATTCCAAGCATACCCGCACTGTTTGCAACAAGTATTGGGCGAGCAGCAGTTTGATTCACTACCTGTCTGGAATACCCCGGTGTATTTGTATTATCTATATTATGGGCTATGTTTGCCATTGCCCGCTGTGAGGTATAAAGACCTCGCATGGCAATTTCCATCCCCATATATGTAGTATTATTCATTTAATCACCTGACCTTTCGGTAGTTCTATAACTATGTTAAAATTCTTCGACTCAAAATGACGATTCACTCAGAATGATTATTTTTTACGATGCTCCCATTCTGAACATAATTGTTTCCAGCATCTGATTTACAACATCAATTACTTTTGAGTTAGCATTATAAGCAAATTTAAATTTAATCATATTGGTCATTTCCTCATCAAGGGAAACCCCCATTACCGATTGGCGTATGGCATCAGCCTGGGAGACAAGGTTTTTATAGCTTTCTACCATATTTGTTGCCTCATAGCCCTTGTTACCTAAATCCAAAATAATGTTCTGATAATATGTATCCAGACTCAGTATTTTTTTGTTACCGGTCATGAGATTTTTATTTCTTAAGCCCGCTATTGTAAGCGCTATCTCATTATCACCATTGGCATCGGTTGTAGATGCGGCAATATTGTTTAAATCTCTCAACTCGTCACTGATTTTAATATTACCCAGCTCAATGGGCAGGTTAGGCTCTATAGATTCAAAAAAGAGTCCTCCCTCTGCGCCCGATAAAGTTCTACCCGATTGATGAAGTCTGTTAACCTCTCTTGCCATAATGTTTATAAGAGCATTCAACTGTTTTTTTATAGAAGATATAATATTTAAATTGTCAGGTACAGATGCAATCTTTGTATTTACATCCTTGTTTATATCGTTTGATATATTTTCCATAAGTGAAACAAAATCGGTGCCTGTTGTATTTGAATAAACCTTACCTCCGGTTCTGTCAGCTATAACTTCCCAGCCGCTTTCTCCTACATCTCCCGCATTGTGATACACCGGATCTGTAGCTACAGAAACAACTATACCATTTTTGTTAAGAATTTCAGTAAAGTCATTTATTGTATCACTATCTGCAACAACTCCATCACCGTTTATGCTTTCTGCTGTAAACACCATAAGGTATTTATTAACCCCGTCTAAATAGGTATTACTATCCATCGCATTTACAACATCGATAAAATTATTCGTGGTTCCCGCATCGGGAGTGTTAGGAATTGCTGCACTAAGAGCGACGGCATCTTTTCCGAAGTTTGTGTTTTCCACGGGAGCTGTGCCACCAAAGGTTACCAAGCGCAAATTATAATCTATGCCTCTGCTTTTTAAATCATCAACTAATGT
>CAYWXN010000377.1:0-2015 GCA_964462075.1 uncultured Ruminiclostridium sp.
TTGAACCATATGAAGCGGGTGCAAGGTTTCTCAGTGAGATAAGCCGGCCGCTTCGGAGGAAAGACCACCGCACAGTAACATTATTGGAAATGTATGAGCGACCCGTGAGCAAAAGACCTCTTGGCCGGACATGGCGGAGCGAAGACGGAGCCATGTCTCTTACCGGGGATATTGATCTATTAGACCTAGGTGCTTAGAGGCGTTCGAAATGAGAAATCTTGCACCCGCCATCAAGTAGACGCAAATAGATCCTTCGCTGGCGCAATCAAAACAGATAAGATTCTTTACATACTTGATTATAAGGCATATACTTACTAAATAAAATTATTTACGAGGTTATTATGGATAACGAAAAAGATTTTATATATGAAATAGAACCAGATGTTTCAGAATTAAACGAATACGGCTATTTAAAGCCTTATGCATACCAAAACCTTTTTGGTACAATCGCAGAAAGACATCTGAATAAAATAAATCTTAATGTAGATACCACAATGAAATACGGGTTGGCATGGGTACTAATCTCAATATCTCTCGAAATCGTTAAACCTGTTAAGGGCTGCATTAAATTATTTGCTCAAACATGGCATTCACAAAAGAAAGGCCCTTTTTATCGACGTGAATTGGTTTTTAAAGACGAAGAGGGAACTCTGTTATTTCATGGCTCTACTTTTTCAGTTCTCTTAGATTTAGAAACAAGGACAGTATTCAGAAAAAAAGAAACACCTTTTTTTGTCGATGATCCTATTAATGAATTCACTATAGATGCAAATCCTTCTTTTAAAATCGATATACCTTTTATCGAGATAGATAAACGAAAAGTCTACAATAGTTATATTGATTGCTTAGGTCATGTCAATAATACCAGATACGGTGAATTTGCCTATGATGCTTTAAATAGCCATGAAAAAGAAAATCTCCATAAAATGAGCCGGTATGAAGTTTTCTTTTTATCTGAATTAAGAGACAAAGATATTTTCTCTGTTCAAAGAGTAAATATAAATAATAGGATTGTTATAAAGGGAGTTAATGAATCAAACGGCGAAACATCCTTTGATGTTCTGATAGACTTTAATAAATAGGAATGTTTCACGTGAAACATTCCTATATCACCTTTTCATATGCGACTCTTTCGCTTCCGCTCTCCAGGTAAATTATTCCGCAATATTTAAATCCATTATTACTAAGCATTTTTCTCATGGATTCATTATGCTTATGAGTATCAACTTTTATACTGTGTATATTCATTTTTGAACACATTTCTTCAATACGAGCCAGTATTTCAGTAGATATTCTTTGACCCTTATAATTATTATCAACGGCTATTCTGTGTACAACAGCATAATCATTTTCAGTTATCCATTTTCCGTCATAGATTTTCTCATATGTTTTTTCATCATTAAAGGAAATCGCAACAGTTGCAACAACTTGGCCATTCTTTTCCAAAACATAGCCAATTCCTTTTTCTATATCATTCTTTATAATATCTATGTTGGGGTAATTATCCTGCCACTGGTCTACACCTTTATTCCGAAAATATTCTTTTGCTTGTCCAATAATACCCATGATTTTATCGATATCTGAGACTGTCGCAATTCTAAATTCCATGTTTACCTCAATCATCAGATATCTAAATTATTAACCGATTTTGCGTATTTCTGTATAAATTCCTTCCTGGGTTCAACCTTTTCACCCATGAGTACAGTGAAAATTTCATCGGTTAATATAGGATCTTCGACATCAACCTTTAGTATCTGTCTTGTCTCGGGATTCATAGTAGTTTCCCAAAGCTGCTCGGAGTTCATTTCTCCAAGACCTTTAAAACGCTGCATCGAAATATTATTATCTTCTTTGCTCCAATTTTTTTCTTTCATAAGTTTCGTAAGCTCGCGTTCGTTATAGACATAGAATTCTTCTTTTCCCTTTTTCACTTTAAACAGAGGCGGTTGAGCAATATATATATGGCCATTATCAACCAGAGGTTTCATATATCTATAAAAGAAAGTTAAAAGTAA
>CAYWXN010000378.1:0-2013 GCA_964462075.1 uncultured Ruminiclostridium sp.
ATAAACAAGTTAATCAGGCGGTTTATACCTAAAGGAACTGATATAAGCAAGATAAGTAAAGCAAAAATAAAAAGCATTGAAAAGTGGATTAACGATTACCCTAGGAGAATATTCGGGTATAAGTCAGCGAAGGAAATAGCGGCTGCTTGCTAAAAAACAATGGATTACCATAATTTAGGACGGCATTTAATATTGCAATTTATATTCAAAACAAAAATAAAATAATAGTTCTTCTCTTTTCAGAAATAATATAATATAATATGAATGTTTACAAAAAGTCTGCAATTGACTTATAATTGTAATATATTTGTAATTTTAATGAACAAAGGCTTATTTATGGCCTCACTAAATTATATTTCTTTTACGCGAAGAGATAATTAAGGAGTGTAGACATGAAGAAGATGACAGGGAAGATTTCTACAAAAAGGAGAAACTATCTGTCTTTTATGCTTGTCCCACACAATAAGGGCGAAGTCCAAACTATAAGAATCAGCAATTTTAGGACAACTTTACTATCTTTAACTGCTATGATGATGATTGCACTATTGATGCTTACCGGTTATACATTATCTGTAGTAAAAGAAAATCAAGCCCTTAAGGCTCAACATAATCAGGAATTAGAGTTTATCCTAGCGCAAAAAGCTGAGCTGGAGGATTATATCGCGAATCAAACAAACGAATTGATTGAAAATGCCGAACTGATATCGTCCGCTTCCACAACCAAAACTATTTCCGAGCAAGCTATTGAACAATATCAAAGTGAGTATGAGAATATGGTGGTTGCATATGTCGATAATAACATGAGTACCATAAAAACTGTAAGTCGTGGTGGCTCAAAGGAAGCAACTTTTAAGGAAGGACTTGCGGAATTGCGTTCTCTTATATCACTTGTTGAGAGTGCTAAATTATCCGAGGACGATACAAACAGTAAAATTAATAAGAAAGAAGCCGAGCTTACTAATTTTCTTAATGCACTTCCCACATATTGGCCGGTTGATAACAGTACAACCATTCATTCTTCTTTTGGCAGACGGTTACACCCGATTTATAAGTATTATCGTTCACATGACGGTATTGATATCGGGAATAAGTCATATCCCACAATATATGCTGCAGGGGATGGCAAGGTTGTTGAAGCCGGAAGATCCAGCGGATACGGAAATTATGTTGTTATCAGTCATGGTAACGGATTCAAGTCGTTATATGCTCATTTAAGCTCATACAATGTTAAAGTCGGCGATTGGGTGAAAAAAAGCCAAAAGATTGCGAAAATGGGTAACACAGGTAGTTCCACGGGCACTCATCTGCATTTTGAAATACAGATAAACGATGTTCCTACAAACCCCACTAAATACTTGGAAAAAAGATAAACATACGATATGAAAGGTAGGTAGACAAATGTTTAAGCAAAAGAATACACCTCTGGCAATGGATACTGTATTAGGCGAATTTACAACCTTCTCCGGTAATGTTGAATCGGAAGGTTCTATAAAGGTACTCGGCAAAATTGAGGGAGATGTTAAAGCAAGCGGCGATGTATATATTGAGCCCACATCCTCTATAACGGGAAATATTTACGGAAGTAATGTATACATAAGCGGATATATAAAAGGCAATGTTCTGGCAAAAGGTATTTTGCATCTTATGACTCAAGCCAAGCTCTATGGAGATATTGAGGTCAACAGCATTGTGACCGACGAAGGAGCGATATTCCAAGGCAACTGCAGAATGATTGAGATCAACAAGGAAGAGCCAGTTGATATCACTCCGAGAAAAACCAAAATAAAATCTAAACGAAACACCGTAGTTGAAGATTAAAAAGCAATAATTAAATATTTAAATAGATAAATTGTAAAAAAGCAGGGCCATTATACGGAACCTGCTTTTTACATTATAAATAGTTTAGCGGCTATTAGCTGCAACGATTTAGCGCTCCGGGACAAACATCCGGTTTGCTAGTCGCAAAACGACTCAATTGAGTCGTATGGCTACGCTAATCCAAAACGACAAGCA
>CAYWXN010000379.1:0-1700 GCA_964462075.1 uncultured Ruminiclostridium sp.
CGCCATACTGAAAATAGCAGTGACCAGAAAAACCGCAAGCATAATGCAAATCATAGTCATCCTGCTTTGCCTTTTATGAACCTTGGCGGAAATAGGGATGAGTCCCAGATAGCATTTCATTCCCTGATTCCCCCCAAGTCCGTAAGAACACCGTCTGTTACGCGTAGGACACGATCTGTCGAAGCGGTTAAATTCACATTATGAGTAATCATTAGGATGGTCTGCTGATAATGTCTCGATGCTTTCACAAGTAAATCAATAACATCCTGGCTGTTCTTACTGTCAAGATTGCCGGTAGGTTCATCGGCTAAAATAAGCATAGGTTTAGTAATCAGTGCGCGACCAATGGCCGCACGCTGCTGTTGGCCACCGGAAAGCTGACTTGGCAGATGATGCCGGCGGTCAGCTAGCCCTAAAACCTGTAAAACCTCATCTACCGAGGCTTGATCAGGCTTACGATAATCCAAAAGGATAGGAAAAATAATATTCTGTTCTACAGTTAATTCCGGTACTAATTGAAAGGACTGAAATACAAAGCCGATATTTCTTCGGCGGAAAACAGTCCGGTTTTGTTCATTCATCGAGAACAAGTCCTTGCCTTCCAGAAACACATTACCGGAGGTTGGGTTGTCCAGACCTCCAATACAATTAAGTAAGGTTGTCTTGCCCGAGCCGGATTCACCCACCACCGCTGCAAATTCACCCTTTTGCATGGTAAATGAAACATCTTTCAGTGCATTGACTTGAGTTTCCCCTTTTCCATATGTTTTACAAAGCTTCTCAACTTTTAAAATTTCCATATCTTATTACCTCCTGCAATTAAAGATAACAAGTGGACCTTACATCAAGGTGAAAACCATCTTACGTTTCCGTAAGAAAAGACATGGTAAAGGTCGTACCTGAATATAAAGTGCTTTGTACAGCCAGCAGTCCCCCCTGGCCCTCAATAATGGCTTTTGCCAGGGAAAGTCCTAAACCGACTCCTTTTGCATCATTGGAGTTTTTACTCCGATAAAAGCGCTTAAAAATATGATGTATCTCTTCAGGCGCAATCCCCGCCCCATCATCAGTAATTGAAATTCGTACCATAGCAATGGAGTATTCCCAGGAAATATAGATGTGTCCACCTGCACTAGTATGGTCCAAAGCATTCTTTACAATATTTCCAACAGCTTCACTTGTCCATTGTAAATCACAGCTGATTTGAGCATCATTTTGTCCTTTTATGATTATTTGCTTTCCTTCACAACTTGCACGTGTTGTCAGATTTTCGACAGCTTGATTAATGATATCGGATATTCGATACGGTGCTTTTTCAAATAATATATTTTTTGCATCAAGCCGTGTGATTTTGAGAAGAGACTGTATCAACTGTTCGATACGATTAAGGGCCAAAGCCGTTTTTTGTGAAAATTCTGCGATGATGGTTGGATTATTCGGCTCATTGGAGATAATTTCGTTATACATATTGAGTGCGGTCAGGAGTGTTTTTAATTGATGTGAAATATCAGAAATAGTATCTTTCAAAAATTCCTTTGACTTATATTCTTCTTCTCCCTTTGCCTTTAATGCGGATGCAAGGTTATCAATATTAGCAAACAATTGATATAGGCTTCCCTCATCAGAGCGTGGCAAGTGAGTCGTAAAATCATCTTTCAAAAACATCAAAATGACTTTTTCGGCTTGATGGTATAACTGCT
>CAYWXN010000379.1:1710-2008 GCA_964462075.1 uncultured Ruminiclostridium sp.
ACGAAGCATAAGCCAAAGAGCAAACTAATAAAGATTATGATGCAAAAAAAAACAGATTGAAAAGTGGTTGATTGAAATCCGGAGACAGCTGGCAGGAAGCGGGCAGCAGTTTTTTCAGTATAACCGAGTTGGATGATTAAGCTTTTCCCTTGCCCGTTATCTTGGGTGTTAGTAACAGCAGACGCGATTACTTCGGGGGATACACCCTGATCCAAAAGAGAGCTGATAAAAGCATAATCCTGTGACAACAACATTTCTTTCACTTGTCGCGTTTGCAACGCACAAAAATAAATGCCAA
>CAYWXN010000380.1:0-2001 GCA_964462075.1 uncultured Ruminiclostridium sp.
TGTCCGAGTGATACGGGCTTTGTGGCATTAAGTTTTTGTCTGGCCTCTAAACACAAACCGTGAATCTGGGTATAGTCTATTTCTTCGGGCAAATGCCTTTCCTCCATACGCTTAAACTGTTCAATCTGGTTCATCTGTCGCTTAAGGTATCCCTCATATTTAATACTGATTGAAACCTGTTCTATTACCTCTTTAGGAAGCTCTGCCCCTTGGCCTATTTCACTTAAATAACTATACTCAATTTCCGTTCTCTTCAAAAGATCATACAGTTTTATTCCCGAAATGATTTTCGTGCTGCCGTGCCGCACCAGAAAACCGTTTATTTCATCATTTGCAGGAAGTATGGTGTCTTGCAGCCGCTTGATCTCTTCTTCTATCAATCGGCTTTTTCCCATAAACCGACTATAGCGTTCCGGGGTTACCAGACCAATTTTATATCCTATTGGAGTCAATCTTGCGTCGGCATTATCCTGCCTTAAATAAAGCCTATACTCGGCACGGGATGTCATCATGCGATATGGCTCATGTGTACCTTTTGTCACTAAATCATCTATTAAGACGCCTATATAAGCCTGGGATCGGTCTAATATCAGAGGTTCACGGTTTTGCAGTTTCATAGCAGCGTTAATACCGGCCATAAGTCCTTGTGCGGCAGCTTCCTCATAACCGGAGCTGCCGTTAATTTGGCCCGCAAAAAATAAGCCCTCTATACCCTTAATCTCCAGCGATAGTTTTAGTTGTGTCGAATTTATGCAGTCATACTCTATCGCATATGCGGGCCGCATTATATTAGCGTGTTCAAGGCCAGGTAAAGAATGCACAATCTTCAGTTGAACATCTTCCGGCATGCTTGTGGACATCCCCTGAAGATACATTTCCATTGTTCCCAGTCCCATGGGTTCAACAAAAACCTGATGACTTTCTTTGTCGGCAAAGCGCACAACCTTATCCTCTATTGAAGGACAGTATCTTGGGCCGATTCCTTTAATTTCTCCGCTGTAAAGAGGTGATCTGTGAAGGTTCTCACGAAGGATTCTATGGGTTTCTTCAGTTGTATGGGACATGTAACATGATACCTGATCTTTTTTTAGTTCTCCTGTCATAAATGAAAAAGGAACAATTTCCTCATCGCCGGGTTGTTCAATAAGCTTTGAAAAGTCTATGGTACGCCTGTTTAAACGAGCGGGCGTTCCGGTCTTAAAGCGCATAAGCTCTATACCCAGCTCTTTTAAGCTGTCCGAAAGCTTGTTTGCAGGTAAAAGGCCATCCGGACCGCTGCTGACTTTGCTGTTGCCTATAACAATACATCCCTTAAGATAAGTACCGGTTGTTAAAATAAGGGCTTTACAATTATATACCGTTCCTGTGTGAACACGTATTCCTTTTATTTTTCCGTCTTCGCACAAAATATCGGTGACCTCTGACTGTTTGATATCAAGATTTTCCTGCTGCTCTAAGACATTTTTCATATAGGTACTGTACGCGCGTCTGTCAATCTGCGCTCTCAACGAATATACAGCAGGCCCTTTTGCTTTATTGAGGATTTTAGACTGAATAAAATTTGCATCAGCCGAAATACCCATTTGCCCGCCTAATGCATCCACTTCTCTTACAAGCTGCCCTTTTGCTGTTCCGCCGATATTGGGGTTGCAAGGCATGTTTGCTATATTATCCAGATTAAGTGTAAATATTGCCGTTCTTAAACCAAGTCTGGCAGGAGCTAAAGCTGCTTCACAACCTGCATGGCCTGCTCCCACTACAATTACGTCGTATTCCCCGCCTATAAAATCATTCATAAATATCACCTAATATGCAAGAATATGTTTCGTTATCTCCTGTGTCATTCTGAATGAAGCGAAGTGAAATGAAGAATCTTATTATTAACATAGGGTAAGATCCTTCGCTGCGCTCAGGATGACATCTTATATAATTTTTTAACTCTATTTTCCCAAGCAAAATCTTGAGAAGATTGCGTTTATTACATCCTCATCGGCATGGTGT
>CAYWXN010000381.1:0-1971 GCA_964462075.1 uncultured Ruminiclostridium sp.
ACTCGATATGTCAGAACACCTTTGCCGCCTCTATTTTGTACCTTATATTCATCCAGATCGGTTCGCTTTCCGAAACCGTTCGCAGTTACCACAAGCAGTGTGGTGTTTTCGAAATAAGGCACCATTGAAATAACATTATCATTTTCATTTAAGCGTATACCCATTACTCCTATTGAGGTTCTGCCCATGGGTCTTACATCTTTTTCACTGAATCGTATAGACATTCCCTCTTCAGTTGCGAGAATAATATCATAGGATCCGTCTGTTAAACGGGTTCCGATAAGTTCATCGCCTTCTTTAAGGGTTATTGCTGCAATACCGCCTTTACGTATATTCTCATACTGTTCTAAAGGAGTCTTTTTAACCATACCTTGCTTGGTTGCCATGATCAGATACATATTCTTTTCATCGCCATGGATCTTGATTCCAGCGGTAATCTTTTCGTCGCTTTCCAATTGAAGAAGATTAACAATAGCCGTTCCCCGTGCCTGTCGCCCTGCCTCAGGGATCTGCCATGCGCGTAGCTTATAAACCCTTCCCTTACTTGTGAAGAACATAATATACCTATGGGTAGAGGTAATAAATAGATCCACCGCAAAGTCATCTTCCCGGGTAGTAAGCCCGGCAATGCCTTTTCCTCCACGCTTCTGGCTTTTATAGGTATCAATAGGTGTCCTCTTAATATAGCCATACCGGGTAAGAGTAACTACCACATCTTCATCTTTAATGAGATCCTCCATATCAATTTCTGTCTCATCAATTGTAATATTGGTTCTTCTATCATCGCCATATTTGTTTTTGATTTCAAGAAGCTCTTCACTGATTATATGATGAACAAGCTCGGGCTTAGAAAGAACATCTTTATAGTATGCAATCTTTTCTAAAAGATCGTTATACTCCTGATCCAGCTTTTCACGCTCCAGACCTGTCAGTCTTCCAAGCCTCATATCAACTATAGCCTGGGATTGCTTTTCACTGAAGGTAAAGCGCTCCATAAGTCTTTCCTTAGCCAAAGCTTCGGTTCTGGAGCTTCTGATAATACTTATTACTTCATCAAGATTATCATGTGCTATTTTTAATCCTTCTAAAATATGAGCTCTGGCCTCTGCCTTTTCCAGTTCATATTTTGTTCTCCGGCGGATAATTTCCTCCTGATGCAATAGATAATACTTGATGAATTCTTTGAGGTTTAAAATCTTAGGCTCAAATTTTCCTTCCGAAGATTGTACAAGTGCCAGCATATTTGCACTAAATGAATCCTGAAGCTGAGTATTCTTATAAAGCTGATTTAAAATCACACCTGAATTGGCATCTTTCTTTAGCTCTATAACAATTCGCATGCCATCTCTGTCTGATTCATCCCTTAAGTCGGATATTCCTTCAATGCGTTTCTCTTTAACCAAATCTGCTATTTTTTCAATGAGACGTGCTTTATTAACCTGATAAGGAAGCTCGGTTACAACTATTCTCTGGCGGTTGTTTCCGTATGTTTCTATATCGGTGACGGCACGAACCACAATTCTGCCTTTTCCGGTTTTATATGCTTCCCTGATCCCGCTTTTCCCGATAATGGTTCCGCCTGTGGGAAAATCCGGGCCTTTAATGATTTCCATCAATTCGTCTATTGTTATATCAGGATTTTCAATATACTTGATAATTCCGTCTATTACTTCGGAAAGGTTATGAGGCGGTATATTAGTGGCCATACCTACGGCAATACCTGAAGAACCGTTCACCAAAAGGTTTGGGAATCTCGATGGTAATACAACCGGCTCAATTTCATGCTCGTCAAAATTAGGCTTGAAATCAACAGTATCCTTATTTATATCCCTAAGCATTTCCATGGCTATTTTAGTAAGCCTTGACTCTGTATAACGCATGGCTGCCGGCGGATCTCCGTCTATCGATCCGAAATTACCGTGTCCATCAACTAGAGGAAGGCACTTTTTAAAGCCCTGAGCCATTACTACA
>CAYWXN010000382.1:0-1954 GCA_964462075.1 uncultured Ruminiclostridium sp.
CGCAGCATGATCTAAATATATAATTTGCTTTTGCATATTGTCATCCCTTTCTGTTCCTCATAGATACCTTATCACTTCATTCGGATATAATAATGTGACAAAAATCACAAAAATGAAAATATATCAATAATAATTTATCTTTCGCCACCTAGTCTTGGATTATTTAAAATAACCAATATTAAATTAGCACCGGAAGCGCCAAAAGTCAACGTCAATTACCGATGCTAACATATATTTTCAGCTAATTAACAAAATGAAACATCGGAATGTTTCATTTTGTTTTTTCTGTTGTATTCAATTGTACAATAGCTATTTTCCTAATCCTCCTATATATGCTTCTGTAGTATAGTTTAGTGAAACCTTTCTGTTTTGGTTATACCTCTCAAAAATATTACGTAACTTGTCTAGCATTTCGCAATAAACATTTTCACATTGTGGGATAGATATTTCTGATAGCAACCTTGCTTTAGCACCCTCATAATCAATACTTTGCCGGTTAGGAACAGAAACATGAGAATAGGCGGTTGATCCAAAAAAATCAACGATTTCGTCTTTCAAAACCTCTGTGCACTCATATTTTTCAGTTTGAATGCTGTATTGATCTAATAACTTTTGAAGTTCTTTTAAAAAACCTTCCTCTTTATTTAGACGATTATAAAGAAAAACAAATGCTCCGGAAGGCTTAATGATTCTTAAGAACTCCTTCCTGCATTTATCAGTGCAGTAGTGCTTAAATGAATGGGTACAAAAAATAAAGTTCACAGAATCATTAAACAATGTAGTGTTTTCAGCCGTGGCGTTAAGAGAAACAAATCTCTGAAATTCATCACTCAAGAGTCTTTCGGCTATCTCTCTCATTTTATCATCGGATTCAATAGCCACTACACGGCTACCTCGCTCCAGTAGAAGTCTTGTTAGTACTCCTGTACCTGAACCGATATCGGCAATCACCGATTCTCTTGAAAGGCCCACTTCTTCATAAAGATAATTCAATATTTTTTTAGGATACCCAGGTTGATATCTTAGATAATTTTCTATTTTTTCCGAACAACTTTTTAAAGCATTAAAAGACATATAATCACCCTTGTTGCAATAATTTTGGCTTTTGTATAAAGACATAACCACACAAGATGAATTATATATCATTTATATAATGATTGTCATTTATTGCCTGTTTATTAACCAAATTGACTAGGTTATTTTAATCCTTCTTTTCTTTTAAAAGGTCTCTGATTTCAGTCAGGAGCTCCTGATCCTTCGAGAGCGTTTCTTTTACTTCCGCCGCTTCTTCTACTTCCTTAACCTCTTCTTTTCTCTTGAATTTTCCAATAATTCTTATAACCAAAAAAATACTCAATGCAATAATTAAAAAGTCGATTATGTTTTGAATAAACTGCCCGTACATTATGCCGACATAACCTTCTTGACCTTTTATACCCGACAATGGAATGCTTAATTCTGCCAAATTTGTCTTACCTGTCACCATGCTGATAAGAGGAGTAATAATATCGCTAACCAAAGATGTAACTATTTTTCCGAAGGCACCACCGATAACAACACCGACAGCCATATCAATAACATTACCTTTCATTGCAAAGCTCTTAAAATCTTCGATGAATTTTTTCATAATGCTCTCTCCCTCGCATAATAATTTTTGTTAAAGCATTTCTATTTCGTAGGTTGAATCTACAGTATCATAATATCACAGGAAAGTTATGTGAACAAGATTGACACTATTCTTACGATGTGTAAAAATGTGTAGAGAAAAATGCATTTAAGGTGGCAAAAATATGAGCAACAAAAATAAGAATAACGGTTTACTTATACTAGTAATAGTTTTAGCTATAATTCTCGTCGGTGTAATCGGTGTTTATATCTACGTCTCCAGAGATAATCCGGTATTTCAATTTATCGGCCGTCTTGTTAGTTCCGAGGATGGTGCAGATTCAATCAG
>CAYWXN010000383.1:0-1949 GCA_964462075.1 uncultured Ruminiclostridium sp.
CAGGGCTATATTTTGGAATACAACTGTCTTTGTTCTTCGGGCAATTCGTACCGCCTCAGGAATTTTGCTCGGCTCATCGGTCATCATAACTATGTCTGCCGCTTCTATAGCCGCATCAGATCCGGTTCCTCCCATGGCAATACCAATGTCGGCCCTTGCTATGACAGGCGAATCATTTATGCCGTCTCCGACAAAGGCGATTTTACATGTATTTTTACGTTCAGCAAATATCTTCTCGAGCGACTCTACCTTTTCATGAGGAAGCAGCTCTGAATACACGTTCTTTATACCAAGTTTTTCGGCTGCCGAATTTGCTGCATCCTTTCTGTCGCCGGTCAGCATAACAATATCATCAATGCCCAGATCGTACAGCTCCTGGATAGCCTTTGCGCCATCTTCTTTCACTGTATCCTCAAGCACAATGGACCCGGCAAAGTGCCCGTCAATGGCAAGATACATAAGAGTTCCGGGATTCTCTACCTCTTTTATTTCAATACCTTGTTTCTTAAAAAGTACACGGTTTCCCAAAAGTACAGTTTTTTCTGATATCTTGGCAGAAACGCCCATTCCGGCATGTTCGGTATATTCGCCAATCAGATTTTTATCAGGCTCGTCTCCATACTTTCTTAAAACTGAAACTGCCAACGGATGGGTCGAAAATGCCTCGGCATGGGCTGCATAGTAAAGCAGTTCGTCTTTTGAAAATCCGTTTTCGTTATTTATTTCGGTCACCTCAAATGAGCCTTTGGTTAAGGTACCTGTTTTATCAAATACAATAGTTTCAACCTTTGCTAAAGCTTCAAGGTAGTTTCCGCCCTTTACCAGGATTCCTCTCTTTGAGGCTGCACCGATCCCGCCGAAAAATCCAAGTGGTATAGAAATCACCAAAGCACATGGACAGGATATAACTAAGAATACCAAAGCACGATAGATCCACTGATTAAAATCGCCATTAAAAATCAGAGGAGGAACTACTGCCAATAAAGCCGCAAGTCCTACCACTACAGGGGTATAAATAGCAGCGAAACGCGTTATAAAGCGCTCTGTTACTGCCTTCTTCTGAGAGGCATGCTCTACCATGGAAAGAATTCTGCTGACCGTTGAGTTTTCAAATAATTTTGTTACTTTAACAGTTAAAACTCCGGACAGGTTAATACTCCCCGACAATATTTCTTTACCGGGAGCAACTTCTCTTGGAAGAGATTCACCCGTCAGTGCCGAAGTGTCAATAGCTGAAGTTCCCTCAATAACCATACCGTCTAAGGGTACTCTTTCACCGGGACGAACAAGAATCAGATCCCCTTCCTTTACAGTTGAAGGATCTACTCTCTCGTATCCTTCCGGGGTCTTAATATTCGCATGATCAGGTTTTATAGCTATTAGACTCTTAATTGCTCTTTTTGAATGGTCAACAGCATAATTCTGAAACATCTCACCGATTTGATAGAACATCATAACTGCTGCAGCTTCGGGGTATTCTCCTATTATAAACGCACCGATCGACGCAATCGACATTAAAAAGTTCTCGTCAAAAACATTGCCCTTTAAAATATTTTTAACTGATTTTATGAGTACCTTATGGCCAAAAACCACATAGGTTAAAACAAAAAGAATCAGCTGAACAGCAGGATTTTTGACAAGAAAAAATCCTACAAAATACGAAACTGCCGCAAATATATAAATAAGTAATGTCATCTTTGACATACCATGATGGTCATGGTCATGGCTATGGTTATGAGTATCATCTTTCGTCAGCAACCTTGCTCCTGCTTCTATTCGATCCATTATTTCCTGAATTTGTTTTTCAATACGTGTTATGGCTTTATGATCAGCGGTTTCAATCGAAAGCTTTGAAAGCGCAAAATTTAGGCTGGCATCAGTTACACCTTCAAGTTCTTTGATGCCTGCTTCAATTTTACCTGCACAGCTGACGCAGCTTATTCCTTCTA
>CAYWXN010000384.1:0-1930 GCA_964462075.1 uncultured Ruminiclostridium sp.
AGTGACCTAGTTTTCAATGAGCGCCCTGACCTAATTTCAGATTACCATATACACCTGATATCTTTGACGTTTTAAACTGTGCCGAGGGATGTAATTTCGGAACCGGTTGTGATAACATGTTTTCCCATCTGGAATCTAATAAAATAATGTATGAGACAAAAAAGAAAGCCATGTTAAAATATAAAAAGACCTTAGCGTGAGCAAAACTGCTTTGCATGTGGCTCCAAGAGTTGTCTTGAAATGGCCGAAAAAATTGCAAAGGGTGTCAACAACTAAAATAACTGCATTGAAAAATCTAGAATGGATGTCAAGGAAGAGCATAAGGCTTACATGGATTCCTATCATGAAACCAAAGATCTTTTAAAAACAACACCGATCTTTCCAAGGAACTTGTAGCCTATGCAGAAAGAACTATCCATGCATTTTCCGAAATACGGGACAATGTATATGAAATAGCCAGTAATAACGATAGCAATACACATGGAAAAAGTGAAGAAATTGCCGCGAGCTCCGATGAATTGCTTAAAGAATCAAATGATATTAACCGCATAATTCTCAATATCGGTAAATAATAACCATACTTTATATGTCTCAATCTTAAGTAACAGCAATAAACTTAAAGAGGATTTCTCAAGATTAACCTTAAGAAATCCTCTTTTCTCAATTTATTAATTTCATTTTGCTTACTTTACTGACACATATTCAAGCTTTTGTACTATCTCAATCCAGGTTTGCCCTCGATTAAGCACAAGGGGTTTTCCATCTTCGGTAGTGTATTCTGTTTGTGCATCCCGTGCTTTCTTCGACCATTTTATGGGGATAGACTTTCCGCCTGTAATATAATAGCCGTCGCCGCTCCCTATATTAATAAGATTCCTTCTGCCGTATGCATCTCCCTCAATTACCGGGGAGGACATTTTTAATACAATTATATTTGTTGTCTTAACCTGTTCATTTGTATTTCGCTCTATATGTGGTTTTCCCATTCTAAATCTATCATAGCTACAAGTCTCCGGATTATATACAAATCCGCAGCTACTACTACCCTTTGATTTATCAAATATTATAGAAATATCTTCGGCTTGGATACCACCTTCAGGTACAGTAAACTGATCGTGATATGTAAAATGAAATGTTTTCTTCGGCTCAGTTCGGTATTTTTTATCAGAAACAAATTTTTCTATTCTTTCCTTTGAAGTATAAGAATCCTGCCAATTATTTTTATCTTTTGTAAGGTCCCAAAAAGCAGAGCCATGGACTTGATAATCAATATTTTGAATTTTTAGCTTAGGAATATCTTTATATGCGTAAGTACTGCCCCCGGCATGAGTATAAATTGCGTCATGTTCCAGGACATAATCCAAAAAATAGTGTCGCGAACTTCTGACGGGACCTACCATGTCAGGTAATGTGCCCCAAAAAAGAGCCATATATCGAGTAATATTGTACTCAACAAGTATTTCATAGACTATTTGTGCCTGACTGATTCCACCTTGTGGTAAAACTCTGTCTCCCTGATTGTCTATCATTGCAGCCACAGGTCGCACCGATGAATCGGGTATTGTGAAATCAGGATTAAAAACCGGAGGTTCTACAGGTAAAACAGGCTCAGGTGTTATGACAGGTGTAGCCGTAGGGGTTTGTGTAACGACGGCAACCGGATCTTCGGTTGCCTCGCCACAAGCAGACGTAAATATAAGCACTCCGGATAGAATAAACAACAAAATAGTTTTCTTAATCATAGCCTGGTGCCACCTCATTTTCTTTAGTAAATACAAAGCTGTTAATTAGAGGTCTTCATCCTCATCTTCATCATCGATTTGATCCTGAAAGGCTTCAAATGCTCTTTCAAGCTCATCATCATCTTCTACGGGAACCAAATATTCCTCTTCACCGTTCTTTTCGATTTTCATAATGATAACTTCTGCTC
>CAYWXN010000385.1:0-1925 GCA_964462075.1 uncultured Ruminiclostridium sp.
GACAAAACAAAGTTCCGAAAGTCTTACAGAGAGTGTTTCAAGGTTTAAAGTATAGTAAAGAAATAATCATGGAATAGAAAAGCAGCGATGGGTTTTAATCCATCGCTGTTTAATTATGTATGTAAAGAAAAAAGTATGAATACTGGGTTTCACTCAAAAATACGTGCGGCGGCCGCCATATTGTCAATGATGGGGACATCAAACGGGCAGCGAGTCTCACAGCTTCCACAACCGATACAAGCTCCTCCGCCATAGGCAAGCCCTGAGTAATGTGAACGTATGGAAGGCGGTATATTTTCCTCGTCCAGTCTGGCGATGTCCAGATATTTATTGACAGCAGCAATATCAATATCAGCGGGGCAAGGTTGGCAGTGATTGCAATACACGCAGTTACCCTTAAAATCATTGCGTAAAGTGCCTAAAACCGGAGTGTAGTCACGTTCGCTATCACTCATATCCAGATAATGCACTGAGTTCAGAACTTCATCTCGGGTTTTATTGCCCAGCATTACGCTGGCTACAGCCGGACGTGTTAAGGCATAGTGAATGCATTGAGCGACTGTCATAGGGTGCTGAAAGGGCGTATGCTCTGCCGATAGCAGTTTTCCAGCTCCCAGTGTTTTCATTACTGTGATACCCACTCCTTTTTGCTCGCAAATCTTATAGAGTGCGGCACGCTTAGGATTAATCCCCCGGAAAGCTGTTGAATTAAATCCGTGGTCCAGTTCATCTAGTACATATGCTTCGGAAGGGTATAGATCAAATGCCAAATTGATGCTAAAAAGAAGCATTTCAGGAAGACCTGTATTTATGACACGCATGGCCATTTCGGGATTATGTGAGCTAAAACCGATGTGACCGATGTCGCCCTGTCTTTTCAAACGCTGTACATAATCGGCGAAGCCTGTCTCGAATACGCCCTTATAATCATCCTCCGAATCGATAAAAAACATCATTCCAAAGTCAATATAACCGCCAAAAATACGCAGTATATCCTCAAAATACCGTTGAACTATCGGCAAATCGCGGCTAATATCGTACTGCTGCCCAATATCAGTAGAACCGATATGTCCCTGAATCATTACATCCTTACGCCGACTACCCAAAGCCTTTGCAATATTTTCTCGTATTTCTCTGCCCGGCATAAAAACATCGAAAATATTTATTCCTTGCTCCAGAGCCGCATTAATAGTCTCGTCGACCTGTTCATAGGGCTTGCCGTCCAGATGTTCACATCCAAGACCAATGATACTGCTCTTACGACCGGTTTTTCCGATTTCCCTGTATTCCATATAATACACCTTTCCTTACTATTGATAATAATTAAAGTGATGATTCGTATTAAAGATATTTTTTTAATTTAAGCTTAATTAAATATATCTTCATAAGTAATATACCACCAATAACCATAAACTAAAGACATATTAATTGTTTAGGGCTTTACTTTTCTTGATACATCTATTAAAATCAATTTAATTGGTTAATTTAATAATGTTAAAACTATGATGGGAAGAAGTAGTTTAGTATAGCGTTATTAAGAGAGCATCCGGTTGGTGAAAGGCTGCAAACGTGCTGATACGAATACATCCCGGAGCTGCAGCCTGAACTTACAGTAGGGTTAGATGGGTACGCCCAATATAGCGTATGAGTGTGTTTGCACTTATTGAGGGAAATTCTGTGAGGAGTTTCTAAGCCAGAGGTGGTACCGCAATTAAAGCCCTCTGTTCCGATGGGAGCAGAGGGCTTTTTGATATAATTATTATCGGGAGGAGTTTTTATAATGACAATTTATGATGAATTGGTTGCTCGGGGCCTAATTGCTCAGGTCACCGATGAAGAAGAAATTAAAGAGCTTGTTAATAATGGTAAGGCCATATTTTATATTGGGTTTGACCCAACGGCGGATTCTCTGCATGTAGGACACT
>CAYWXN010000386.1:0-1913 GCA_964462075.1 uncultured Ruminiclostridium sp.
AAAGCCGAGGAAAAGTTTAAGGAAATAAATGAGGCTTATGAAGTATTAGGTAACGATGAAAAGCGCAAAAAGTATGATCAATTGGGCAGTGAATTCAATTTTGCCAACGGCTATGATTTTGATCCGTCTCAATTTGGTTTTAATAAAGGAAATATGCATTATGAATACAGAACCTCCGGCTCGGGAGGATTCAGTGACTTTTTTGATATGTTTTTTGGCGACGGAGGTATAAATATAGATGATCTATTCTCTTCGAGCGGCCGAAACGGATTTACAAAAAGAGGCTTCGCCACTAATCCTTCAGGAAATTATCAACAAAGTTTAAGAGGTGCAGACAAAGAGGCAGAGATAAAGATCTCTGTAGTAGATGGTTTGCTTGGAGCAGAGAAGCATATTACCATTGAGAGTCCCAAAGGCAAGAAAACTCTGTCTGTAAAGATACCTAAAGGTATTCAGCCCGGCGGCAAAATTCGCCTGGCAGGTCAGGGGGGGAAGGGTAATAACGGCGGCCAGGATGGAGATTTAATGCTTATCGTACGATTTAAAGAAGATGAGTACGAGTTAAAAGGATATGACATAATCCAGAAAATAGAGGTTAAACCGTGGATAGCGGCTTTAGGCGGCGAAGTTAAAGTCAAGACTCCCGAATCCAGAATAATTGTAAACATTCCTAAAGGGATACGAAACGGCGGGAATATTCGAATACCGGGAAAAGGCTATTACAACTCAATCGGCGGCAGGGGAGACCTATTTATTCAGGTTTATATAAATAACCCCGAGCATTTAAGCGAAAAGCAATTGGAGTTATACAGGAAATTAAAAGAATCGGATGAATAGGTAAATATGAAAGTATACGATCATTCATAGATAAAAGAGGTGCAGATAAAATGAATCTGGAGAAATTTACAGAAAAAGCCCAGGAAGCTGTAGTTTTATCACAGCAATGGGCAATAAAATTAAACCAACAGCAGGTTGATGGGGAGCATCTGGCTTTAGCTCTTGTAGAGCAGGAAGATGGTTTAATTCCAAGACTTTTATGGGTATTGGGGGTTAACCCGACCCTTATTGAAGAGGAGCTTAAAAAGGAGCTTGAAGGATTACCAAAGGTATATGGAAGCGCGGCATCCAATGCATATGCAACAAGGCGTTATAATCAGATTTTGTTGTCAGCCGAAGATAAGGCCAAAAAGCTCAAAGACGAATATGTGAGTGTGGAGCATCTCTTCCTGGCTCTTATTGATGAACGCGGAGGGTTTACTTCGAATTTACTAAAGAATTATGGTGTTACGGAGGATACTTTCCTTGATGCCATGTCAAAAATCAGAGGAAATCAGAGGGTTACGAATCAAAATCCTGAAATGAATTTTATGGCCCTTGAAAAATACGGCTGTGATTTAGTTGAACTGGCCAGAAAAGGCAAGCTGGACCCTGTGGTGGGAAGGGACGCCGAGATTCGTCGGGTTATTAGAATATTATCTCGAAGAACCAAGAATAACCCTGTATTGATAGGAGAACCCGGAGTCGGGAAAACAGCTATCGTAGAAGCTCTTGCACAAAGAATTTTGAAGGGTGATGTTCCCGACAGTTTGAAGAGTAAAACTATCTATTCTCTTGATATGGGAGCTTTAATTGCGGGAGCTAAGTTCCGTGGAGAATTTGAAGAAAGGCTTAAAGCTGTGCTTAATGAGGTGGAGGCTTCAGACGGGCAGATCATTCTGTTCATCGATGAGCTGCATAACATAGTGGGAGCAGGGAAAGCCGATGGCGCAATGGATGCGGGAAATATTCTGAAGCCTATGTTAGCCAGAGGAGAGCTTCATTGTATTGGAACTACTACCCTTGATGAATACAGGGAGTATATTGAAAAGGATGCAGCCCTTGAAAGAAGATTTCAGCCTGTTAAGGTTGGTGAA
>CAYWXN010000387.1:0-1549 GCA_964462075.1 uncultured Ruminiclostridium sp.
ACTTTTCCTTTATGAAATTCCGTTTCGGGATAGCCCCAAAGGAGTTGTATAACAGGCAAAAGAAGTATCTTGACGATCTGGATGTTGTTGTCGTACCTGTTTCGGAAGAGGATGACAATATATGGCTGTCATACTTTATGCCTGCGTCAGTAGCTCAGGTAATTGACAATGTTTTTGCTACCATGGGCTTTAATCGGGTGAGGATTTCCCATGATGTCAAGGGTACCCCGAAGATTACCATTGATAAAATGAAAGCAGAAATTGCTCAGCTTCAAGAAAAGCTTAACTGTGCCCAAAATGATATAGATAGTTATATGGAGGCAAAAAGGGAAGATTTTGCTAAATTATTTCATAGAGTTATTTATATAAATAAACTAAATGAGGTAAAAAGATTTTGCTCACACAGTCATGAAACATTTTTTATTATTGGTTGGATGCCAAGTATGGATTATGACAATCTCATTAAAGGAATTAGTGGCATAGACCAAATTGTCGTTGGCTGCGACGATCCGGATTGTGTTATCAATGCCACCCCACCTACCGTAATGAAAAATAACCGTTTCTTTAAACCCTTTGAAAGTTTGGTTACAATGTATGGCCTTCCCTCTGCAAAAGAGATAGACCCGACCCCTTTGCTCTCCATAACCTTTATACTGATGTTCGGGTTTATGTTTGGCGATGTAGGTCAAGGTGCAATTATCGCAATTCTTGGAATTTTGTTATATAAATATAAAAAAATGCCTTTGGGCGGCGTTATGCTTTATGTAGGAATATCTTCGACTATTTTTGGATTTGTGTACGGCAGTGTATTCGGCAATGAAGAAATATTAGCGCCAATATGGATGAGCCCTCTTCACAGTAAGTCAAATATTAACACTATACTCTATGCTTCTGTGGGATATGGTGCGTTTATAATAATTATAACCATGATTGCAAATATGATTAACAGTATCAAGATGCATAAGTGGGGCAAATTACTCTTTGATAAAAACGGCCTTGCCGGTCTGCTATTTTATGGGGGACTTGTAGTGGTGGTGTTGATTTTTATAAAAACAGGAAAGTTTGTTTTATCGGGGTTAGTCCTTATACCGGTAGTTATAATACCCACTCTCATGATTTTCTTTAAAGAACCCCTGGAGAATCTGATATTGCGCAAAGATCATATCATGCCTCATGAGAAGGGTATTTACTTTGTTGAGTCGGGCTTTGATATTTTTGAAACATTACTTTCCTTCTTTTCAAGTACGGTTTCTTTTGCGAGAGTAGGTGCTTTTGCTCTCAATCATGCGGGGCTGTCCCTTGCGGTATGGACTTTGTATGGGATGATGAGGGGAGCGGGCGGAATTCTGATTATTATTATCGGGAATATGATTACAATAGGACTCGAAGGACTCATTGTAGGTATTCAGTGTATGCGTCTGGAGTTTTACGAGATGTTCGGACGTTATTATATCGGTGAAGGGCATGAATTCAAACCAATACGGGTTTCGGATAAATAAAAAGAAAACAGCTGACAGGATTCTGGCGGCAAAAAATTTAAGGCTATGGA
>CAYWXN010000387.1:1559-1904 GCA_964462075.1 uncultured Ruminiclostridium sp.
GATTTGTACTAATTATCGCTCTTGCTCTGGTTTTATCAACAATAGGCATAGGTGTTACCTGTGTCAATAAGGGTATTAAGGGCAAAAACTACAAGCAACTTATGGGTATGAATGTTACTGCTATGGTTGGAATTCTTATTGTATCAACTATAGTACTATTGTCGGGCGGAATTACCGCTTCTGCTGCCGGGGGAGCCGAAGCTGTGGCTTCATCGGGGGAAGGGCTCAAATACATTGCCGCTGCATTAGCTATAGGTATCTCGGCAATTGGTTCGGGTATAGCAGTTGCATCAAGTGGCGCAGCCGCATTAGGTGCTTTAAGCGAAGATCCTAAAATCTTCGGTA
>CAYWXN010000388.1:0-1902 GCA_964462075.1 uncultured Ruminiclostridium sp.
AGTTTAACTCTATTTTTCCTGCATGCAGCGTGAAGACGTTCCCACAGCAGCCCTTCCTCGCTAAATTCCCGGATAAAGTCGCGCAGACTAACAACCGTGCGTGCAGGAAGCCTTTTAATGCTCACAGACAAAGTAAATTCGTTCTGCTTGTCCAGCTCACTAAGAGCCTTCTGCATCTGCGCAATCTGTCTTTCTGTTATGGAAAGGCTCTCTTCCTTTTCTTTTATCTTCTTATTCAAAAAAGTTTTGATTCTGTCGTCGGCGGTGTTATCAATCAGAATTTCCGATATTTCATTCAACCCGAAGCCCAACCTTTTGAGCACCTGAATATGGTTTGCCCGGACAATCTGCTTTTCGTCATAAAACCGATATCCGCTAATACTCTCCACCTTTTCGGGCCTAAGCAGCCCGATCTTGTCATAGTTTCGGAGCATATGTATGCTGATTCCGGTCAACGCTGAGAATTCTCCGATTTTCAGCATGGTTCACCACCTACACCTTCATTACTGAAATCCGGGATAAAGCTTTCCGAAGCAGTCTCCCCTTCTTGAATAAAACCATTTTCAACTCCGAGACTGATAGCATAGTCAACTAACTCATCATATTCTTTTCCCGCAATTTTTCTGTTTATCTCAGGGTATGCTGACACGTTTTGTAGCGGTGTATATTGATTCATAATACTGATATAGATATGATTATTAAATGCCTTATACAGATATTTTATAATACTCTTGGAATCTTCTAAATAACCCGGAAGCATCAAATGTCTAACAATTACACCTTGTTTCATCATACCTCTATCATCGAATACAGGATTCGGCTTTTGCTTTACCATTTCTTCAACTGCTGCCGAAGCATAAGAAAAATACTCGGGACAATTTGAATATCGCTTTCCTATATCAGAATTAAAATATTTAAAATCCGGTAAGTAAATATCTACATATCCTTCTAATGCTTTAATTGTTTCGACCTTTTCATATCCACTTGTATTATATACGACAGGTAAAAGTAATCCTTTATTTTTTGCCTTATCCAGCGCTTCTATAATCTGAGGTACATAGTGGCTCGGAGTCACTAAATTAATGTTATTAGCCCCTTTATTCTGCAACTCTATAAATATTTCCGATAAACGATCTATACTAATTTTTTTACCGTTTAATACTTTTGCTATACTATAGTTTTGGCAATATACGCAACCCATGGCACAGCCTGAAAAGAACACTGTTCCGGAGCCTTCTTCCCCTGATATACAAGGCTCTTCCCACATATGAAGTGCTGCTCTTGCTACAATAAGCTCGTCAGAAACTCCACAGTATCCACTCTTTCCATTTGTTCGATCGGTGTGACAGTTTCTTGGGCATAGAACACAATCTTTTAATATGTTTTTGTCCAAATTGATAATCCCATCCTAAATTTATTTATTCTCTTAGTGCAACACTGATATTATTACTAAATCATTAGCTTGCATAAAAGAAGTTCCATGTATTAGATACTGAATCTTAAAACAATTATATCCCATCATTTTTAAAGTAGCCATATTTGAAACGGTTACTTTTATAAATGAATAAGTATAAAAACGAGCAAGGCACTCTACAAAATTAGAAGTAGTGTGACTTGCTCTTCTGCATTCAGCATTAGGTAAGCAGGGTTAATACTCTTTTTCACGTTTATTATACATATATTTCTTTATTCCCACTTGAAAAATCTAATTGCTACAAAGGAACAGATGAAAGCAATTGCCGTCATTGCTATTATCGGCAACAGAACATTATTCATAGGTAAGCCGAGTGTTGCTGATTTCAGTATTTTAATTCCTTGGGTTAAGGGTAGAATATCCACAGCCCTTTGCATTGTTATTGGCATTACTTCGTAAGGAAGTGTTGCACCCGAAAAAATCAGCAT
>CAYWXN010000389.1:0-1892 GCA_964462075.1 uncultured Ruminiclostridium sp.
AGCTTTTTGCTTATGAAGCTCCTTGCCTTTAGCACATCATTTTCAAAGTTTTCGGTCGAATTATAAAGATAATCGTAATCATGGGAATAGGAATGATTTCCTATCACATGGCCTTCTTCAATGATTCTTTTATAGATATCATCCACATCTTTTCTTACCAATACAAAGAAGGTAGCCTTAACGTTATACTTCTTCAGCGTTTCAAGGTTAATTGGGGTAATGCTTCTAGAAGGCCCGTCGTCAATTGTTATATAAGCGAATTTTTGATTTTTATCTTTTTCTTTCACGGTATTCTTATTGTCTACAACCACCGGCTCCTGAACAGGATTGCCTAGCTTTATAGAAATATTCTCCTCTTCGTTTCGGTTGATATTACTGCTAACAGTATCCCTAATTGACAAACCGAAGAAAGAATTCGTAATTTTACAGTTCTGAATAGTCAAATTAGAGCTATTAAAAAAATCAATGCCATAGCAGTTGTTAAATGTGCAGTTATTAATAACGGCTCCGCTGCACATAATATCGAATGTGGGCATATACTCAAATGTACAGTTCTCAGCAATAATCGTTGCTCCGTCAGATACTGATATGTGAAATGGCATACCGAAAGGATCAGCCAAGATTTTACTGTTTCTTAAAATCAGTGTTCCTCCGCTTTCTACCATGAGTTCAGGCTCTGAATTGTATGAAATAGGCGCTTTAACAACTGTGTTTTCGAGTGTTAATGTACCGCCATCCATAACCCTCATATTATGCCAATCCCAACCAATTGTTTCGTCTTTCCATGTCTCACTTTCAAAAATATAATGGTTCCCTTTGCTGCTATCCTTCGGATCGTAGGGTATAAACTTTTTGGACTGAAATTCGCGCTGAGCTGCTATAGGCTCATTTGCCCGGCTTAGGGGCGTTTTATCACTTCCCGTCCCAAAAAGAGTGTGAGGTTCTTGGGTAGATGAATTACTATAAAAATTTGATGCCCACTCATTTTCTCCGTTATTATATGCATAAATTTTAACTTTCTTATTTGATACCAGAGAGTTTTGAATAGCTTTGTTCATGTTAGATCTATCGATTACTATATAACTCAAGCAGTCGGTAATAAGATTGCCGGATAAAAGATTTGAATCAGATGCATTCCATAATTCCAAACCGTATTTGAAGCCTTTTATGAAATTCCCTTCAATTCTGTTGTCGGTGGAGTAGAACAATTGGAGACCGCTTCCGTTTTCCCCGAGCCACGACGTAAAAGTATTATTAATAATTTCGCAGTGGTGCGAGTATTGCATATCCAGACCCTTGTTACCGGTTCTGTCATTCCTGTTATCAATCAATTGCAGCCATACCCTGTTAGAATCATATATACAGTTTTTGAGATTTTCAATACTTATTGCGTTCGTAGCATTATTTATCACGTTCTTTTCAAACACAGAGGTAGCATCCAAAGTATCCGACAAAATACCAATACTGTAAAGGCCGTCTGTGATACGATATCCATCGTCATAGTTCAGTTGTATGAAATTATTATAAAAAGTATTATTCCCCGCCTCGTGCCGCAGTGAAAGGCACAGCATCTCATCATCGCCGAAAATTAAATTATTCACTGCCGCACTCTTAGTTGTCTGTTGCGTAAAGAATATGCACTCTCCCTGATCCACAAATACATTGTCAGCAATACCGGCATCTTGTGTCCCGCCTAGCTGTATTGTAATAAATGGTACTGCGCCCCGGGTTTTATTAATTACTACATTATCCTTAAAAAATAAATTTTTTGACTTATTTGATTGAATAACTCCGTTTCCGACCGAATCAATTATATAGTTATTAGTAAGTTTTGGGCTGTCACACTGTAATAATTGCATCTGTTCTTTCATACCCGATATTCTGCTGGATTC
>CAYWXN010000390.1:0-1882 GCA_964462075.1 uncultured Ruminiclostridium sp.
GTTTTCGCCCAAAAGAACAAGTGATTTTGCCTTAATGATATTCTCCTGTTTTTTTCCGCCTATGATCCTCCTTAATAACCTCGTATATAATGATATCTATGCTACGACATTATTTTTGGGGGCCGTTTTTTATGCAATAAGCTTCGTTAAGACAAAAAACCTGTATTGTCTGGCTCTTACCGGAATTCTGTTAATGACGGGGAACTTTTTAAGACAAGTGGGGGCAGTATTTCTTATGGCAATACTGATATATTTTATGATCACAAGAGTATCACTATTAAAGTCTCTTGCATTCTTTGGAATTGTTATGGTCCTATTTAAGATGCCAATGTTTCTGGTAAATGATTATCTTATTGAAACAAAAAAGGTACCAACACAGATCGGTACAAACTCAATACCTATTGATATGTGGATCCATATGGGTATGAATGATGAAAAATTCGGGTATTGGGATGATTCTTATTCGTTGAACATTTATCTGAATGAGGGTGAATGTGATAAAGAAAAAAGCAGACAGATATACAGAATGCTTATTAATAAAAAGCTTGAGGATAAAGGTTTATTAAATCTTGCAAAAGTATATATAAAAAAGAATATTTGGCTCTGGACAGAGGGAACGTATCAAGCTGAATATTATGGAGTAGGCTCCTGGGGCCATTTATACCGCACGGCTGCAACTGATAGATTTGACGATAGTGTTTACTTCAGAGACTCCATAAGGTGGATATTGCACGTTTCTAATATTTTGATGTTCAGCCTGATATTCATCGGGCTATTGGACAATGTCAGAAAGAATGCTCCATATCAATTGTTATTACCGGCAATCATAATAATCGGTTTTATAGGATTTTATACCATATGGGAGATAAAACCCCGGTATATTTATCCTATTTATCCATACCTGATCCTTATGGCATATCAGGGACTTTGTGTTCTTACAGAAAATATCATACCGGCAATAAAAGCTCATATGAATATCAACTGGACCAAAGCCATGTAAACTACCGTCCCTATACCAATACTCAATAGCGTATTTTTCTTCCAAAGATGAAGAACAGCCACACATAAAATTGCTATAGCTTCCGGGAGGCCATAAGGACTTACAAGTAAAGAAACATTTTTTAAACAGTATACGACCAGTAAACCCATTGCAGCATAAGGAAGCACCTTACCCAGGTATATAATGTATCCGGGGGTTTCTTTGCTTTCAGGGAATAGAATGAAGGGTAGAGCTCTTGTAATTTGTGTTCCCAAAGCGATAAGACCTATTAGTATCAAAGATTGGGTGCTTGTCAAAACCATGATTTAAGCCCTCCTTTCAATACCTTGGCGGAATATAGTTAAAGCCAGTATAATTAAAGCCATAGAAGGTATTATAAAATTATCCGGTCCGAATAGGATAAGACAGAGGATTGAAATTCCAACACCTATAATCGCCGAAAAATGCTCTTTTTGTGATTTCCACTGGTTAATAAAAATTATCGTAAACAATGCAGTCATAACAAAATCAATACCTTTAGTATTAAAGGTAAACAATGATCCTAAAAGGCTGCCAATGGCCGAAGCTATTACCCAATACAGCTGATTCAGCAGGGTTATAAAGAACATAAACCACCCCTTATCGATTCCTTCGGGTGGTTCGGTTGAACATATAATGGAATAGGTTTCATCGGTAAGTCCCGATATCAGATATGGTTTTAGGCGACCTTGTCCGTTAAATGGTTTTAACATGGAAATACCATAGAATATATGTCTTGCATTTACCATGAGGGTAATTAAAAATGCGTTTAAAGGATTAAATGCCAATGTTAACAGATTGACGGCCAAAAATTGCATAGAACCTGCATAGATGAATACACTCATTAGAATTGCCCAACCAAAA
>CAYWXN010000391.1:0-1875 GCA_964462075.1 uncultured Ruminiclostridium sp.
ACGGGAAAAAGATTCTTTTGAATCAGGGTATATATCAGGAGATTTTTGGGAAATTCACCTTAGGCTTCAGCGGATTGGATTATGAAAATTCATTAAAAAAGCTTGTTGAAAAAGAGAAAAACCTCCATGTCATTTATAATGGAGTTCTTTCGGAGGTCCATGCTGAAGAAGAGACAATTAAGGGTATATATGTACAAGAGCCCGGTAAAAAGAACTATTATAAGGCACATGTCTTTATTGATGCAACACAAAAAGGAGATCTTCTCACATTATGTAATACACCTTATTTTAAAGGTGCCGAGGATTTGGGAATCCAAAATTTTTACGCACCGCTAGAATTCAATTTCCGCATAACCGGTGTTGATATGGAGGCGCTGAAAAAAGGCCGCAAAACAACAGATTTCATTAATGAGTTTAGACTGGTACTTTTGGCTTATGATAAGTTTAATCCTCGAACTAAGATAGTATCACCTTCCTTTATTATCTATGATAATGATATGGTGATTTCAGGACTTCAGGTATTCAATGTGGATGTAGAGGATGAAGAAGACTTAAATAATGCATATAAGGAAGCCGAAGAAGAAGCCAGATTGCTGACGGCCTTTTTGAAAAATATATTGGTTGCATTCAAGGATTGTACCTATAAGGAAGGACCTAAGAGGTTTTTTATTCCTGAATATAAGCATTATGAAGGACAATACAGACTAACCGTTGCTGATATTTTGGAAAACAAGGATTTCAAGGATAAGGTTGGATTATGCTCTCAGGAAGTTGATGCAAGCAAATTTATCAGTACCAATACAAAATACATTGTTTTGAAGCCCAATGTTTATTCCATACCTTTAGGAAGCCTTGTACCCATAAATCTGCAGAATGTTTTAATGCTGGGCTCTAAGGCCGGGTTTACATCTTTAGCATCTACAAGTGCGGGAAGCATACCGACCCGGATAACAGTCGGGGAGGCAGCCGGTTTAGTGTCCGCATTCAGTATTATTAGGTCTGTAACCCCGGCACAACTGTTGACTGCCACCGACAATGAATTAAAAGCATTAAAAAAATACATAGAAAGGGGCGGAATAGAGATTTCTGATTTCTCAGAAAATATATTAATACCCGAAACAGAGGAAAAACTGATTGATCATTGGGCATATTCTTATGTCAGAGACCTTGTCGAATACGGATTGATATCAGGCGGCATAGAAAACGACTTTAAACTGAATTATGAAACCAGCCAGGATGTGATGGTTGTTCTTATTAAAAATGCTATGCTGAAAATGGCTCCTGATAAATACGGGGCATCGGTCAATCAGGCTTTGAAACCCTATGAGAATAAAGAAAAGTTAACAGGTGAAAAGGCTGCGGAAATTGTTTTGGTAGCGCTTTCTATTCCATATGACAAAGGAAATGCTCTTCAGGTGCTTAATAACACAGGTATTATTTCTTCACATATTACAAATCAATTGTCCCCCGGGGGCAATGCTACTCTTGATTTTGTTTATGCATTGGTTATAGAAGCCATAAGAAGTATCAAGTAGATAGGGCGGATACTAGCTTTTTCTGACCTCTCTTGTCTTTTTCAATGTCAACAGAATAAACCGTGGCAAATCAAGCATACGTTTAGCCCGTTTAGGTTCTTTTATTAATCTGTAAAGCCATTCCAAACCGGCCTTTCTCATAAACTCCGGTGCCAGCTTCACTGTCCCGGCAAATACATCTATAGAACCGCCTATACCAATCAAAATCTTACAGTTTAGTTCTCCGGCATATTGATGTATCCATTTCTCCTGCTTAGGGGCGCCTAAACCAACTAAAAGTATTTCTGCCTTGGACTCATTTATTTGTTTTATTATTTCGGGCACTTCATTTTCATCGAAA
>CAYWXN010000392.1:0-1866 GCA_964462075.1 uncultured Ruminiclostridium sp.
ATCAATTCTTATGAAAAGAACTTATATTGTTTATCTTTAAGGTTATCTGATTTTTCTTGCCTCAAGATAGAAACGTTTTTCGGAAGCTTCCCCCATAGAAAATGTTTTTCTCGGAAGCGCTCCGTCGAGTATTACAGTCCTAAAGAGCTCATTTTTATCCATATTTGAAAGAAAGAATCCGATATTTCCAGCTTGTTTTCCTAGTTTTTCGGTAACATCTTCACCATGGACATAGTCAATTCCTACTTGAGAATTATTTTTGAGATAATGGTCAAGGAAGTTCTGAAGCGTTCCAACATCAAGATTGCACAAAGGGCACTCAACTGTTAAATATCCTTCACTCTCTGCGGTAACAAATTTTATTGCGTGACCTGATGTAGATGGCTTTTCAGAGCCGTATGTAATCTCAACGTTACAGCCTTTATTTTTATAATAATTAATAAACGAATCAAACAAATGCTTGGAATTTACATTGAAAACTACACGATGAATGGGTTCAAACTCAAGACCGCTGTCGTGAACATTTACTATCTCTACCAAAGCATAACGGGCAGGATGATCTTTTAGCTCATTCTCACTCTTTGTTTTTTTGATATTTTCCCAGCATGCTTTTGCTGTTGCAAGAGAATGGTTTCCATCACCTACGGCAAACAAAAGCACACCATAATCATCGTTTAAATTATAGCGGGATTTGAAATTATCTTTATCTGCAAGTTTAATAAGCGATTCTGCAAGATTTTCAATTAAAGCTTCCTCACTAATTTTCCAGCCGTTAATACTTCCACTATTTTTCATTAGATTAAAGGAATATACCTTTTCAAATAAGTCGGTATTTTTGGCAAGAGGTTCTATAACTGTTTTATCTGCATCATCTATAAGAACCATTATATGAGGTATTTCCAACTGGGCATTTTCACGAATTCGAATACGAGGCGGTAGTCGGTCAATTATTGTTCCTTCAGTTGCACGAATAAGGCTTTGAGAACCTTTGCTGAAATCATAACGGTCCAGGTCGACAGCCATCATGAGTCCATGCCTTTTTAAACCGCTTTTGAAAGTTCTCTCTACAAGTATTATTGAATATTTATGTTCATTCAGTAAGTTGTCATCAAGATATGTTGTCATGCTGTAATTAATTCTATTAATTCGGGCAGCTTTTTCAGCTTCAGTTTCACTCTCCAGAAAGGCTTCGGGAAAGATTAATCTGAGTGTGGACGGGCTTTCGTCTACAAATCTGTCTACATCATTCCAGTACTCAGGCTCGGACGTATATTGATCGCAAGCTACAACAGCCCAGCGTTGCATATCGATTTCTTTGACCGGTAATAATACAGATGAAATATCGATACCCAATTTGTTTTTCATTTTTTCAATCAAACTCGTTTTAATCATAAAAGCCTCCCAATAAGTTTATCATGGTTAATTTTAGAGCAACAAAATATAACTGTCAAACACTTCATGAATTCTATTCTTATTTTTTGAAATAATAAAAATAACGAATTTAAGAACAGGAGGTATTTACATGAGGATGGGTTTTGGCAGCGGTGTCTTTTTGGGGGTTATGGTAGGCGCCGCTTTTTCCTTAATGGCAGAAGAAAATTTCAGAATGGACCGCTCAGTTAGAGCCATGAAAAGAACAGGAAGAAATATAGGACGATGTGCCGGAAGAGCATATATGACTATGAGACACATGATTTAGTAAGATGAAAGAAAAAGCGGGACTGTTGCTAAACAACGGTCCTCTTTTTTTCTGTAATGTACTTGCTTTCTTTATATAATTTAAGCAGGTCTAGCTTGACGCATATAACTCAGTTTGGGTATACTTATCTATATTATTGGTGCTAATATTAAAAGATTAGAAGCTGG
>CAYWXN010000393.1:0-1853 GCA_964462075.1 uncultured Ruminiclostridium sp.
CATGCCCCACTACAAAAACAGTGATATCGTTTTTCTTAGAAAGACGTAAAAGCTTCGCTGTCACATCCCTGACCTGACTTACGCTGCCGGGGGCTGAGGATAAGTTCTCACTGTAAACTGTCTGAATTGAGTCTATTACTACAAAGTCTGGTTTTTCTTTTATTAATAAGCCCTCTATTCTTTCGTAAGAGGTCTCTGAGAGCATGTAAATAGAATCATTTACCGCATTCAGCCTATCAGCCCTGAGTTTGATCTGACCTACAGACTCTTCACCCGACACATAAAGGACACGCTTAGATTTTGCTATTTGGGCACATATCTGCAGAATCAAAGTAGATTTGCCTATACCCGGCTCTCCACCTATTAATATAAGGGATGCAGGTACAATGCCTCCGCCGAGAACCCTATCCAGCTCATTACTTCCGGTTTTAATTCTTGACATTGCTAGAATCTCAACTTCAGAAAGTGGTGTAATTTGAGGCAATGTCAAATCAAGGGTTCGGCTCTGCAACGGAGCATCCTCAAAAACCTCTTCAATCAGAGTATTCCACTTTAGGCAAGAGGGGCATTTACCCATCCAGCCGCTGCTCTCATATCCGCACTCACTGCAAACATATTTGCTGCGAAACTTTGCCATTCCCCGCTCCTCTTTGTCAGACTGTGTAAGAACTATCATTCGTATTAAACATAATAGCGGCTGTAGATTGCTGCGATTTAGCGCTCCGGGCCAACATCCTGTTTCTAGTCGCGCCGCAGTAGCTTGAAACCAATCAGACTCCGTCTTCTTGGCCAAGCCTTGCATGGGTGCTACTACTGTTTACTTAAGTCGCTACGCTCCTTATAAACAGTGTAGCGACCTTCAGCTACGCAGTCCATGCTTCGTTTTAAATCGCAGCAACTATGCCGCTTATTTACAGTCCTATTGGATCATATTCTTTTCCATTTTACACCCTGGGGTGTATCTTGAAGCTCAATACCCATTTCTTTCAGCTTATCTCGAATTTCATCGGATAGCTTCCAATTTTTCTCCTTACGAGCCTGCTGTCTTTCTTCTATAAGACGCTCTATCTCAGTATCCAGTTCCGGTTCATCTTCGCTTTTTTGTTCAGCATCCTTAATGCCTAGTCCAAAAACACCATCCATTTTTAAAAGTAATTCATATATGTCCTTAGACTTTTGAGGGTATCTAACCATATTCCATGCAACACCCAATGCTTTAGGAATGTTTAAGTCATCATTTATGGCATCTTCAAACTCGGCTAAAAACGAGGCTTGAACATCCTTTGATATCTCTGCGGTTCCTTCCTTGTGCTGCAGGGCTCCTTCAATGAATCGATCATAAGACACCTGTGATGCTTGCATAACATCCCAAGTGAAATTAAGTTTATTTCTGTAGTGAGCATTTAAACACATATACCTGAACGCCAAGGGGTTATAGCCTTTTCCCTTTAAATCCGAAATAGTATAAGTATTTCCGAGACTCTTTGACATCTTTCCGTTGTTGACCATCATGAATTCACCATGCAGCCAATAATTAACTGCGGGCTTCCCTAAAAGAGCCTCAGACTGGGCTATTTCGTTCTCATGATGGACCGGTATATGGTCTACTCCTCCGGTGTGAATATCAAATCTATCGCCAAGATACTTTCTTCCCATGGCCGAGCATTCTATATGCCATCCCGGATAACCCATTCCCCATGGGCTTTCCCATTGCATGATATGTTCCTTAGGCGCTTTTTTCCAAAGAGCAAAGTCTGCGGGATGGCGTTTCTCATCGTTCACCTCTACCCTGGCCCCGGCTATCTGCTCCTCAAGATTTAACCGTGACAACTTTCCATACCCTTCAAACTTAG
>CAYWXN010000394.1:0-1849 GCA_964462075.1 uncultured Ruminiclostridium sp.
GCCATACGCTTTTTATGACCTTCCTTAGCTTGAACCACTCATCACAATCGGTATCAGAATAAATAGACGGGTTCATACCGCTCACTAAACTAATATCAATCTCGTCATTACATATAATTTTTTTCAGTCTTGCTATAGCAGATTCCATAGTATCGGTCCCCAGAAGACGAAGATTAGCCCCAACCAAGGCACTTGACGGTATTACATTAAATGCCTTGCTTCCTTCCATTCTGGTGACAGCACAGGTAGTCCTCATCATGGCATTGAGCTCACCGCCCGATATTTTACTGATTAAACTAATTAGCGGTTTAAAACACCAAAGATTTGCAAATAAGACTCTATACATAAAGCTTGTGTGCCTTCCAAGTGTATCAAACATCTCCTTGACAGGTTTTACAAGCTGAGTCTTAAAAGGATTTCTTTCAATTTCTACAACAGCCTTTGCCAGTAAACCGACAATAGTATGGGCGGGCGGAGTGGATGAATGTCCTCCCTTGCTTTTCATCGAAAGCTCGATGTTAAAGCTGCCTTTTTCCCCTGTGCCTATTAAAGCAGCCGGCGTTGAAACGCCGGGGAAAGCATTTTCAACTATGGCTCCTCCTTCATCTAAAACAAAGGAAGGATTTATTCCCATTCTTTCAAACTCTTCGACGATATCAGGACAGGATGGACCTAATATTTCTTCGTCCCCCGAGAATGAAAAGTAAATGTCCTGCTTTGGTGTGAAGCCTGATAAAATCAAAAGCTCCGCTGCTTCTAATATGCCGCATAAAGTAGCCTTGGTATCCAGGGTTCCTCTTCCCCATATTTCATCGTTTTCAATGATCCCCTCAAAAGCAGGTTTATCCCAGTTTCTCTCATCAACCGGAACCACGTCATAATGAGCCATAAGTACAACAGGCTTATCGCCGATACTTCCTTTCCAGTGATACAGTATCCCGGACTTTCCTATAAGCTTGCGCGGACATACTTTATGAAATTCCGGGAACCTTTCAACAAGGAGATTCCTGAATCTTTCAAACTCACTTTTATCGACTAATTCATCATTAACATCTGATACTGTTTTGCAGCGAATCATATCCGTTAAGTCACAGACAACCTTGTCTTTGTCAATTGCCGGCATTTCGTTTTTTTCAGTGTTTTCTTCTAAAGGCTTAAAAGTTGCTGTTCTAATTAATACGATGACTAAAAAAGCTATAATAATAAATAGAATTGTAATTCCGATATATAATGCCATAAGTATTCCTCTTTTCCTTCTCCTAATGAGTATTTTACAGTAAGCCTTTTTTGTATAAAACTCTTGCCACACCAATGGATATAGCCGCTCCTACCGGAACTAATATACCTACTGAGCTTGCTAAAGAAGGTACTAATAAGAACAATACAACCATGAACAACAAGGGAGCAACTGATATCTTCCAGTTTTTGCTGATATAAACTACACCCAGTCCTCCGAATAGAGCCGGTAAAATATTGTCAAAAGCGGGCTTCAGCTCAGGTGAGTTTAGAATTGGAGTCAATTGACCTATCAAAAGAACTCCTATTGAAATAATTATGGTCGTAACAATGGAAGAAGTAGCAATTGCAATGGTTGAAACAATTTCGCCTTCTTCTGTTCCCGATTTGACATTGTTTATCTCCATAGCGTTTAGAGCGCATGGAACTTTTAGATTTGTAAGGTTTCCCGTCACAAATCCAAGATAAGACCCGGCTGTTCCCAACATAGGGCAAAAGGTAATTACCTCGATAGCTCCAACAGTCCAGAAAATAGGAGCTACTCCTAAAAGTCCTTTCAATACCGATTGCATAGGAGGCCAGGCATTGTAGTAAACACACATTGCCACAGGCA
>CAYWXN010000395.1:0-1845 GCA_964462075.1 uncultured Ruminiclostridium sp.
TTACAATCATCTCGGTAACATCTGCTGTGCCGACATTACTCATAGCCTTGCGTATGGTCCAGATTCCTTCGAGCTCCTTCTGCGACAACAACAACTCTTCTCTTCTCGTCCCTGAACGGTTTATATCAATTGCCGGGAATATACGCTTTTCTGATAGTTTCCTGTCCAGATGAAGCTCTAAATTACCTGTTCCCTTAAATTCTTCATATATAACATCATCCATACGGCTGCCTGTATCTATCAGGGCTGTAGCTATAATAGTCAGGCTTCCTCCGTCCTCAATATTACGAGCAGCACCAAAAAAACGCTTGGGTTTGTGAAGAGCTCCGGGGTCTAAGCCGCCCGAAAGAGTTCTGCCCGTTGGCGGAATAGTAAGATTGTATGCGCGGGCCAGACGGGTAATACTGTCCATAAGAATTACCACATCTTTTTTGTGCTCGACCAAACGCTGTGCTCTGTCCAAAACAATTTCGGCTACCTTAATATGATGTTCGGGAACCTCGTCAAAGGTTGAATAAATTACATCGCCTTTTATTGAGCGTTGCATATCGGTAACTTCCTCAGGTCGCTCATCAATTAAAAGTACAATTACTTCAATTTCCGGATGCTTTGATGTTATAGCATTTGCTATTTTTTTAAGCAATATAGTTTTCCCCGCTTTCGGAGGTGATACTATAAGACCGCGTTGTCCTTTGCCGATAGGAGCAATAAGATCAATCAGACGAGTTGATAATTCCTTTGCGTCAGACTCAAGGGTAATACGCTCTTCCGGGTAAATAGGAGTAAGCATTTCAAATGGGCGCCTTCTTTGTGCAACCTCGGGAGGATCACCGTTAACCGACGACACGTATAGGAGAGCTTGGAATTTTTCCCCTTCTTTTTGAATTCTGCCTTTACCAACTATTCTATCACCGGTTTTCAGATTAAACCTGCGTATTTGAGAAGGTGAAACATAAATATCCTTGGGTCCTGAAAGATAATTGTGACCGCGCAAGAAGCCATAACCATCAGGAAGTACTTCCAGAATACCTGTAACAGGGTTTTCACTTTCTAAACGGGAAAGGTCTTTATTCTTATTAAACCTGAATCCTTTACTCTCACCCTCACCATTGATTTCAGTCTTTTCCTTCTCGGATTCGTTTAATTCTTCTACGCTTCTTAAATCATCCTGTGATATAACAGAGGAATCAATAATATCGTTACTCTGAGTACTATCTGAAATGCTGTCATCTTCGGTATTCCGGGTATCATCTTGAGCCGGCACACTCTCTTTGACAACTCCGATTTTAATATGTGTGGTTTTTGTATAAGGTTTTTTTGATGTAGTTTTTCCATCAGACTGTTTATCTTGTATTGAGACAGTGTCCGCTTTCTCGATTTCATCAGCTTTTGGCGGCTGGATAATTTCATTATCTGCAGACTGTTCTTCGGACTTTTTGGGACGGCCTCGACGTTTTTTGACTTGACTCTCGGCCTCTTCTGATTTGGTTTCTTGCTCCTGGGCAGCCTCTTTAGCCTCTTGGTTTGGTTCTTCCTTTTCTTTTTCCGAAGTGACCTTAGGTCTCCCTCTTTTTTTCTTTTCTATAGGTTCCTTAGTTTCTTCTTCTGGTTTCGGCTCTTCCTTAGATTCTTCCTCTTGTTTTTCCTCTGATATTGCCTTGGTATCGGAAGTGCTATTCTCCTTAATTTCGGATTTTACCTGAGTATCCCCTACATTGATAATCAAGTCTATTAACTCTGATTTTCTGTACTTGGTTATGCTTTTTAATCCCAGCATTTTTGCAATATATCTGAGATCTTCAAGGGATTTGCCCTCAAGAATGGACCTTTCTTTCATAATACACC
>CAYWXN010000396.1:0-1843 GCA_964462075.1 uncultured Ruminiclostridium sp.
GGTGCTACTGTGAAAAACCATTACGCCAAGCTGGCAGGACTCAATAAGGATGATCTGTACGTGGTCTCCATCGTTCCTTGTATTGCCAAAAAATACGAGGCTGCTCGTCCTGAATTTGCTCCCGATGGAATCCGGGATGTGGATGCGGTTCTGACCTCTATCGATATGATGAGTATGGCTGAGCTTAAACGCATTGATACATCAATCATTGAACCCCAGGAATTTGATGAGCCTTACAGGCAGGTCACCGGAGCCGGTGTTCTCTTCGGTGCTTCGGGGGGCGTGGCAGAAGCTACTCTTCGCATGGCTGTTGAGAAGTTGACTGGTAAACTCGTGCCCGACCAATTGGATTTCAAAGATGTACGCGGTTTCGCCGGTTTGAAGGAATCAACTGTTGAGGCCAATGATACAACTGTTCACGTAGCAGTTATCAGTGGTCTGCATAATGTTGAACCCATCGTGGAAAAGATTATTCAAGGGGTGGATGTGGGCTATGATTTAATTGAAGTGATGGCTTGCCCCGGAGGCTGTATTTGCGGTGCCGGTCATCCTGTTCCGGAAAAGGTGGGTACCCTTGAACAACGTCAGAAGGTGTTGGTTGATATTGATAAAACCTCCGCCTACCGTAAATCACAGGAAAACCCCGATATCCTGAACCTGTACAATGATTTCTATGGGGAAGCTAATTCGCCCTTGGCTCATAAACTGTTACATACCCACTATCATACTGTCAATGGTGATATCCGCTGCGACATTGTTCGCAAGAAGGCTAATTCAGCCTTTGTGACCCGTCAGCTTACTTTCTGCACCTGTGATACATGTTCGGCCAAGGGTTCCAAAGAGCTTTATGCTTCCACCCTTGAGCAAGTGAAAAAGCTCAAAATGGATGCTTTTGTTGAGGTTAATACCATTCGCCTTAAGGAAACCCACAATGATCAGGACATTTATATCACTCTGGATGGAAAGCGTATTGACCCCTCAAAGCTTGAGAGCCTTTCACTAAACCTGAAATAGTTCCTGGATAACGGCAATATTTATAAATAAAATTTTGCTGATGCAATGAAAAAAGCGGTCAATTCTGACCGCTTTTTTTCTGGTCGAGGTGAAGAGACTCGAACTCCCGACATCTTGGTCCCAAACCAAGCGCGCTACCAACTGCGCTACACCTCGAAGTATATAGTTTTTATATTCTGCATTTTTTGGCAGAGGTTTTTTATTATACATTGTTTAGAAAGGTATTTCAAGCACCAATTTACTTGGCTTATATTGGCACCTATTGGCCTCCGATGTCAAATGACTGCACTATTTTTAATGCTTTGAATTTTTGAAGCATATCTTTATAGCATTTTCCTAAGTTTATCTTCAACATTCTTTCTAAAATCGTCTATATAGCTTGTCACATATTTTATTATATCAAGGCTTTCGTCCAGAGCCAAAGGTGTTAAATCCATACCATAGCTCAAACCCTCATATTGATCTACTCCATGAGATTCCGAAAAAGTTGCATTGGCAAGTCTTCTTCCCTGGGTTGCCAGGTCGTAACGCTTTCCTCCGCAAATTTGCGAATCATGAACAGCCAATACAGCAGCAGCTATATTCTGATGGCCTGAAACATCCATCATAACCTTCTTATCATTGTCTGCCATCCAATCCAGATTACGCCATACTTCGCATCCGATAATCTTTTTAGGGCGTATTTCTTTAGGTAGGCTCCTTACCGCTTTAATAACCTTTAATACTGTGGCTACATGGGTATCGTGCTTATCTGCTAAATTGTGTGTATAAAGAACTTCGGGTTGTGCCTTTTTGATAAGCTCGGCCAGTTCATTCACAACCTCTTTAT
>CAYWXN010000397.1:0-1808 GCA_964462075.1 uncultured Ruminiclostridium sp.
CCTTGGATTCGAAATATATATAAAACGTACCTTTTGCGACTCCTGCCTCCTCTACAATTCTGTCTATAGTTACCTCTTCAAAATTATATTGATTAAACAATTTGGCGGCAGAGCAAAACAACTTTTCCTTTGTTATTTCACCTTTCGTTATTTTTCGTTCGGTTTTTTCTTTTTTCATAAAAAATTCTTTCTCCCTAATTGAACCTATAATCAATATATATCATATAATAATTTCATATACATGACTAGGGTCATATGCGTTTTTTTAGTATTAATCTTAATACTTTTTTAGTAATCTCTAAATTTCTAGGTAAAACTCAGCCCTATCGCTTATTAAAAGAATAGGGCTGAGTAGGCTGTCATCTATGGAATCATTGTTATTTGATTACTCACATTTATTCAAGGTGGAGTGGCATCTTATAACCTCAGGAAGGAGTACTTCAAGTTCGCTTAGGAATTTATCGGCTTCACGCCTGATATGGTCAAGTAACAGAGGGGTTGAAATAATACTTAATAGTTCGCATAATGTTGCTAATTCAAAAGCGGCAGCTTTGAAATCGCGCAGCTGCATTGTATTTCTTACGACATCCTGGGTAAAGCGGATAACTGTGTTAAAGTTCTTTAGCTTGGCCTCATTCATAGATTCAAGGTCACGAGCCGTTTCAAGTAAGCGAGAAAAAGTCTTTCTAAATTCCTCAGCCTGCTCTATAAGTTCTCTTTCAGAAGGATCAAGCAAGTGAATAACAAATTCAATATGTTCCTTCATTATACGAAGCCAAAATACTTCCTGCTCCAATAGTAAATCCAGAGAATCTTCGGGGACCGGTTTGATCAGAAGACATAAAAAGCGTTCGGCTTCTCTTCTGATATGATCTACAAGAAGGGGATAATTGCTCCCGGGCGCTTCCTTGCACTGGATAATAAGTCTCAACAGCTTTGCTTTGAATTCAATTATTAATTTGACTGCTTCAATTAAATCACGCAGTAAATCACCTTCAAGTTTACATGTTTCATCCAGTCTCCTTTTTAAATCACTGAAGAGATTAATAAAAAATTTTGCTTTTTCCTGCAGCTTTGGCTGGTCAGAAGGTAAACCGAGTAAAATAAAAAGCGCATGTTCCTCCATAATTCTGGACCAAAAACGTGCTTCCTCAAGACGGTTATATTGACATATGCATCCCCTGCAATCCGGACTCTCTGATATGTCTTTACTATCGCTAATTCCGGCATTGTCATTTACTCTGTTCCAGAAACGTGTTGATTCTGTATCATCAACGAGCTCAAAATTATCCTGATATTCCGGATCGCCTTGCTTATTATTACATTCTTTCATCGCAAAACTCCTTTAATGTTTTTATTTCGACAATGTTCTCCTGCTACATAATATACACTTAGGTCGAAATCCGTTACCTACTTAAAAAAATAATCCGGATAAATACATTGGAATTATATAAACTGATGTATTAAAGGAAGGGGCTGTTAATTTCACATTAGGTATCAAATATAAATAACTAAGAAACAATAATGCCGGAGGTGTTTTCCATGATATCACGTAAATCGGTAATTACTTTCGGCATGGTTGCTATTCCTATCGCAATGTACACAGCAACACAGGATAATGACATTAATTTTAATCAGCTTCATAAGGAGGATAACAGCCGTATTAGATACAAAAAAACCTGTGGTCATTGCGGCAAAGAAATCAGAGCCGAAGATATTGTAAAAGGCTACGAATATGATGATGATAAGTATATTGTTGTTACAGACGAAGAAATAGAGAAAATTAAAACCGAGAAAGAAAAATCTAT
>CAYWXN010000398.1:0-1777 GCA_964462075.1 uncultured Ruminiclostridium sp.
TCGGAGGAAATAGAGGACAAATATCTGTTGGGATATATATAGTCCGGATTGGCCTCCAACTGGTCAACTACAAGCTGAGAGTAAAAAGAAAGCAGCGGAACGGTATAGGGTTCATTGTTAATTATGGGCTTTCCATCTTTGAAGCCCTGATATTCTCCAAGCATTGTGCCATCTATGTTAACCACAGCATAAATATCAACCCGGTCACGTCCAAGCTGTGTACTTGCCGCTCCTCCTAGGGAGTGACCCATAAGCCCAATCCTGTCTGTATCTATAATTTTATAAACATCGTTTTTATCACTGTTTGCATAATTTGTAATTGTGTCAATTATGAAATTCATATCCCCGGTCCTTACAGCCATCCACCTATCATACATTTCTAACTCTTCCTCATCACTGTAAACACCACCATTGGCATCAATAACTTCCTGCATAAATTCTGAACTGCCTATGGTAAGATTTCCTTCTGTATCCATTGTCCCTGCAGCATGATACGGATGATCAACCGAACAGACAACGTATCCGTTACTTGCAAGCTCCATGTATGTTGAGGTATTGCTCATTTTAACTCCGAATGCACCGTGGGAAAATATAATTAACGGGTAATTTCCCTCAGTATTTGCGGGGTACCAGAACTCAACATTTACTTTTCGGTTTTTGCCCGTATCAGTAAAGGTTTCAATGCGGTTATTGTCTGTGTATGTATATACTGAAGAAGTTATTTCATAGTTACCTGTCATTTTTGGAAGCTTGTACTGTGGGAAAATCAATGCCGGTATTATTGCAAAAATGACCATCATCAGCATGCTTATTCCCTTTAGGACAACCCTGTATGTTTTGTATGTTTTCTTCCCAAATTTTTTAGTTAATAGCCTAATCCCTCCTATCACAGCCAAAACTAGGAGTAATGCAAAAAGCGAATACCAGCGAAAACTCCATTCTATTATAGAAATAAGCGCTAAAGCTATGAACAGTAAGAATGAACTGATCCTTAGCCAGCTTCTTATCCTGTTTTGATTGTCTTTTGTTTTCATGCAGTATTCCGTAAAAATAGTTTCAATTAAAATTGCAATAATCAGTATTGTTTTTCCCATGAATAAAAACCTCTTTCCTGCTTTATATAATTATCATATAAGCCAAGAAAGAGGCTGTAAATTAAAAAACACTATGTTGTATAAAGCAGAATTTAAGCTGTAAAAAACAAGCGGCAAGTTGCAGCCACGCTGCTGAACGAACGCCTATTCACTCTCTCCGGTTTCTTTTATTTTTTTTAGTTTTTCGTTGATTTTCTTTGCTGTATTCATGTCGCCGCGGTATCCAATAAATTTCACAATTATATATATGATTGTCACCTCAATTCCTAACACTAAGTATTGGATAGGCGCCGATACAATTCCGGTAACCCCCCCAAATGCAAGAACAAAAATTTCAAGCAGGATAAAATGAATAGCCATTCTCACTCTCATTGCTTTTTCCGAAAGTCCGGACCCTGACCAGAGAACAAGACTGGGCAGATTTCCCACAACAGCGAATGCCATCGCCAATAATATATAGTCACGGTTTATATCAACCTGAGAGCTAAGCAGCACCGTAGCTATAATCAATATCCCAAATATAAGGAAATAATCTCTTATAAAATCTCTAAACAATTCAGAATACTTCATTTACTTCGCCCTCCTCTATAAGCCCAGCATGGATTTTAGCACCGGTACGTACTGCCGAGAAACCACAATAGTTTCGCCGTTTTCCATACCGGCTTCAAATCTTCCGCTAATGG
>CAYWXN010000399.1:0-1763 GCA_964462075.1 uncultured Ruminiclostridium sp.
TTTGTTTGTTTAGGAGGTTCATATGGCAAAGAAGCTACTAATGGGAAACGAAGCCATTGCTTTAGGCGCAATGCGAGCGGGAGTCAGTGTTGTAACCGGCTACCCAGGTACGCCATCTACAGAAGTTCTGGAAACAGTGGCAAAACATAATGACGGAAGTGTTTATGTGGAATGGTCGGTAAATGAGAAGATTGCTCTCGAGGTAGCTGCAGGAGCGGCTTATGCAGGCGTACGGTCAATGGTTACCATGAAGCAGGTTGGGCTTAATGTTGCATCCGATCCTCTTATGAGCCTTAATTATATAGGTGTAAAGGGTGGTATGGTTATTGTTGTAGCTGATGATCCGGGGCCTATTTCATCTCAAACCGAGCAGGACACCCGCCATTTTGGTAAGTATGCAAAGCTTGCGGTTTTTGATCCATCTACGCCGGAAGAGGCCTATACTATGATAGCCGATGCCTTTGATTATTCGGAGAAATATGGCCGTCCTGTATTATTTAGGCCTACAACACGGGTATGTCATAGTTGCGCATCGGTTGAGATATTAGATAATATACCGAGGGAAGAACCTGAAGGCTTTGAAAAGAGCAGTAGGTGGGTTATCTTTCCTAAGCTATCCTATGAGAATCATATAAAAATCGAAGAAAACCTTAGAAAAATGAGTGATGATTTTTCCGAGTACGAAAGGAATTTTATTTCGGGAAGCGGGAAAAAGGGCATTGCAACAGGCGGAGTAAGCTATTCCTATGTTAGCGAGGCCCTCCAAAATTCATCATCGGAGTGTAAGCTTTTTAAAGTTTCAACCACACCCTTTCCTCAAAAACTGGCTCTCGAGTTCCTAGAAGGTTTAGATGAAGTACTTGTAGTCGAAGAGCTGGACCCTGTTATTGAAAACGAGTTAATTACTCTTTGCGGACTACATAATTTGAAAGTAAAAATTAACGGTAAGCTTACAGGACATATCAAAAATGCAGGTGAAAACACAGTTGACAGCGTATCTGCGACTATTGGGAGATTTCTTGGTGAAATTGTGGATAATTACGCCAGCACTGCTTTAAATAACTCTCCTGCAAGTTTAGCAGCCAATCCTCCCGAGCTTCCAATCCGACCACCAGTACTTTGCGCAGGGTGTCCCCATAGAGCATCATTTTTTGCGGTAAAAGAGGCAACCAAAGGTTTAAATGCCGTATACTCAGGGGATATAGGCTGCTATACTCTTGGTAATGCGATGCCTCTTAATATGGTTGATACATGTCTTTGTATGGGAGCAGGTATAACTGTTGCTCAAGGACTTCACAGAGTTGAACCCAATAGAGTAAACTTTGCATTTATCGGCGATTCAACCTTTTTCCATACAGGAATCCCCGGTATTATAAATGCCGTCTACAATCAAACCGATATAATTGTTGTCATTCTTGATAATTCCACTACTGCTATGACTGGACATCAACCTCATCCCGGGCTTGGAAACACAATGATGGGTAACATTTCTGATAAGATTAGCATTTATAATGTGGTTTCAGCCTTAAATGTTTCTAAAATCGTAAGGGCAAACCCATTTGATATTACGGCGGCAAAGGAAGCTGTAAATGCAGTTATAAACAAAAAGGGAGTACGGGTGATTTTATATGAAGCCCCTTGCATTTTTGTTTCAAAAGGCAAGGAGAAATATATTGTAGATACTGAGAAATGCACAGGATGCAAGGTCTGCATTAATAAGCTCGGATGCCCCGCAATAGAAATGGACGAGGGCAAAGCAAAAA
>CAYWXN010000400.1:0-1757 GCA_964462075.1 uncultured Ruminiclostridium sp.
CCCGACGCTGATATTGAAACGCTTTTGGTATTGGATGCCACAACAGGTCAGAATGCGGTTTCTCAGGCAAAGACCTTTTCAGAGGTTTCTGAGCTTTCGGGTCTCATCCTCACCAAGCTTGATGGGACAGCAAAAGGCGGAATTATAGTATCAATAAAATCCGAATTAGATATACCGGTTAAATTTATAGGCGTAGGAGAAAAAATGAACGATCTTCAGCCTTTTAGTCCCTCGGAATTTGTTGAAGCCCTTTTTGGCGATCAATAACTGCCGGCAAAAATTATGCTTAAATAGATTAACCAATGAATGTAACCCTAAAATGTACCGGCAGAATAAACAAAAACTATTGTTAAATAAATATCAAAATAGGCTGTAAATATCTTGACTTTTACTGTGCCTAAGAGTATCATGTTTTTAACAGTTTCATAATCGGATGAAGGCTTAGGGAGAGTTGCTGTTTTAGCACACCGAAGGAGTAAATCTCTCAGGTATAAAAGACCTCGGCCTGACGAATCTCTGGAGAGACCTTTTTTAAGGCGCCGAAGGGGCAAATCCGTTATATGGATGACTCTCTCAGGCAAAAGGACAGAGCATTAATTAAGCAATTGGAGAAAAGCTGCTGCTTTTGCTTTGTTGTTAAAAAGCTCACACAAAGGTCAAACAAATTATTAGTTTGGCTTTTTTCATTATTGAAGCTGGTTTTTAATATTAATTTCAGGAGGTTGAACTATGGCAAAAATCATTGTAACAGACAAAATGGCATCAAACGGAATTGATTATCTTAAGAGTAAAGGCTATGAAGTGGATACACCCTTCGGAATATCTCCGGAAGAGCTTGAGAAAATTATTGATCAATATGATGCAATAATCGTCAGAAGTGCTACGAAGGTAAAGGGTGCTGTTCTCGATAAAGCTGTTAAACTGAAGGTTGCCGGTCGTGCCGGTAATGGTGTGGACAATATTGATGTACAGGAATGTACAAGAAGAGGTATAACAGTAGTAAATACCCCGGACGGCAATACCATGGCAGCTGCTGAAATGAGCGTAGCATTGGTTTATGCGGTTTTCAGAAATGTAGCACAGGCTTATCATGCTGCAAAGGGCAAGGATTTTCGCAGAAATAAGTTTGTAGGTGAAGAGCTTGATGGTAAAACCGCAGGCATTATTGGTCTTGGTAAGATTGGAACAGTTGTTGCAAAGAAGCTTATCGGTGCAGGAATGAATGTTGTAGGATACGACCCTTATATTTCGGATGAGCGCGTCAGCAGCCTTGGCATTACTCGTGTTGAAAACCTTGATGACCTTTTTAAAGTTGCAGATTTAATTACCATACACATTCCTAAAACCCCTGAGAGTAAAAATCTTATAGGTGCAAGAGAATTGGCATTATGTAAAAAAGGTGTTCGTATTATCAATGTTGCCCGAGGCGGTATGATTGATGAGAAAGCTCTTTATGACGCCATTGTATCCGGTCATGTAGCCGGAGCTGCTCTTGACGTTCAGGAGGTCGAGCCTAATTTTACAAAGACTCCCGAGGATCAGGATTATTGGAATCCTCTTCTGGATTTGGATCAGGTTATTATGACTCCTCATCTTGGTGCATCCACCAAGGAAGCAAATTTGAACTGTTCTTTAGGTGTTGCAAAAAATGTTGAAGCTGTATTAAATGGAGAATTGGTTTCCGCGGTAAATATGCCCCCAATTACAGGAGACGTTGAACAGCTTAAGCCATATACAAGCTTAGGCGAAAAGCTAGG
>CAYWXN010000401.1:0-1750 GCA_964462075.1 uncultured Ruminiclostridium sp.
GCAAGTCTTGATAATATATCAGTCATAAAATCCTCCCAGAGTGTATTTATCATAAATATTTTAGCGCATTTGAATTACTCTACAGGCACCTCACTTTAGACACGATTCTTTGCTCCGTTCAGGATTACGCGCCACTTTATTATAGAATAAATGTATGTTAAACGCAAAAGCTATACCAAAAATAAACATTCGGGGGAATTAAAAATAAAAATCGAAGGCTCCAAAAAGTGCCCTTGCAAATGGAATAATTGCAAACGTTTCGGCAAATGTGATGAATGCATAAAATATCATTCAACCCATAGACGCTACCCCTTGCCCTTTTGTATGAGAAAGAACAGTTCGAAAAAGGACCGCCCTGACGGCGGCCCCATTATCACTTAATCTTTACAAGTATTATTATGTCTGCATTATAATAGAAGCTATTGGCCGAAGTTTCCATGTTCAAAGTTTTAATTATAACAGTAATGGCAGCATCTTTATTCTCCTTTGAAAATGTTGCTTCTTCAAGGGAGATAGTTTCTTTTACGCTGCTATCCCTATCGTTGAATTTTTCAAATATCTCTTTGGTTGAAAAGCTCAACAACTCCTGCTCATTTCCTTCAAACAGCGATATAATACAATCTTCGGAAGTAGTAACCTTTTTAAGGGTAAAGCTTTTTCCTGTCTTGTTTATAGTTCCGATAACCTCATCATTTTCGTTATTCGGTGAGATAATTACCGCTGTTTGGGTTAATACTTCATAGCCCGCAATATCAAGCATTGCTGTGTCATCCAGCCGGAGATACACAAATTTTGATTCGCCTTGCGGTCCGTAAATGTTAAAACCAAAGACCTTCTCAAAATCGGAATAGTAATAGAACCCGGAAGGAAGAAACGGAATTTTTTGGTTATATTCCATTCTATTTAAATACTCTACGGTTTTTGCTATTTTCCCCTTGTCCTCATCGGAAATAGAAGAGTTTGGCTTTATCCGGTCATTCTCCAACATATCATTCTTTATAAGAATATCCCGAAGTATACCTGTCTGGTTTATTCTACTGAGGGTAAAGGCGTCTACGGGGGGAACTATAGATATTACCGATATAACAATCAATATGGCCGCAACAATACCATTTTTTCGTACCGGTAAAATACTGAAAATTATTCCGGAAGCAATCGCAAAAATACCGAATACTATTACAAAGTAACGAGTATGAGTCATTCCCATATCCCCGATTTTCATGATGGAGGCTATGGTCTGAAAAATTACAATGGGCACCAGCACTTTAGGAAAAATTTTTCTGAACAGGTCGGAAAACCTGTTTTCCAGTCTGCTTGCCAGTATATATACAATAATTACCGTAATGGAATAAGAAACAATCATGGGCTCTAATAAATTGTCGCTCCAAAACTCACTGCCTATATTAGTTGCTATATAAGCACCCAGAATTAATGTGAATACAGCTGTCAGCGGGATTATAATATATGAAATCAGAATCTCCAGATATTTGGGGCAATGAGCCATCTTATTAATTTTGTCCTCTTTTAATTCTATACTCTCTTCAGTTTGGTTCCCATCGGCTTTTCCGTAGTAAACAGGGATTAGGGACAAGAAATAAATGGGCGCAAATAATATAAATATTATGTTTGCGGCATGGGAATATGCTTCACTATCCACTTCAAAGAGAAGCTCATTTGTAGCTGCCATTATTATACTGGTACCTGCAAAAATGATTCCTGCAAAAAACAATGAAATGAAAAAGCCTTTAAA
>CAYWXN010000402.1:0-1715 GCA_964462075.1 uncultured Ruminiclostridium sp.
GGAAATTACCTTGGTATTGGAGTCGGCCAACTGCTACTTTGGCTTGGATAACTGTACTTTTGGGTAAAAAGGAGGACTCTTAATGATAAAAAAACTTCTTCCAAGCTTGGGAGAATATAAAAAACCTGCAATATTGACACCTCTCTTTGTAATCGCAGAGGTTATTCTTGAAATTTATATACCTTTTCTTATGTCAAGAATAATTGATGTAGGTATCAAGAACAGTGATACAAACTATATATTGAAAATTGGTGCATTAATGATATTAATGGCCTTGTTTTCTCTATTGTTTGGGGTTCTGGCAGGGAAATTTGCCGCTACCGCCAGTGTAGGGTTTTCTAAAAGACTTAGAAAAACTCTTTTTGAGAAGATCCAGATGTTCTCTTTTGCAAATGTGGATCGGTTTAGCACCGCCTCCCTTATTACCAGGCTGACGACTGATATCAATCATACTCAAATGGCTTTTCAAATATCGATAAGGATGCTGGTACGCGCTCCCATAATGCTGATAAGCGCAACATTTATGGCTTATTCTATAAACCCAAGACTCTGTATTATATTTTTGGTCGCCATTCCTTTATTGAGTACTGCTCTCTACCTTATAGGCACCAAAGCGTTTCCGCTTTTCAGGGCATTGCTTAAAAAATATGACAGTATGAACGCTATGGTTCAAGAAAATCTAGTCGGAATTCGCGTTGTAAAGGCTTTTGTTCGTGAAAACCACGAGAATGAGAAGTTCCGGCAAGCTGCTGATAACGTTCGTTTGGCACAGTTGAGAGCCGAGAAGATATTGGTTTTAGGTATGCCAATAATGCAATTTGTAATGTACGGCTGTATGATCGCAATATCATGGTTTGGCGGTAACATGATAATTAGAGGCACAATGGATACCGGTGAGCTTATGAGCTTTATTAGCTATGTTACGCAAATTTTAGTTTCACTTATGATGATCACTATGGCTTTTGTTGTTATTGTTATGTCAAGAGCCTCTATGACACGAATTGTAGAAGTTATTGATGAAGAAATCGATATCAAGGATAACACATCCGATAATGACCTTATAGTTGAAGACGGGTCTATCGTATTTGAAGACGTCAATTTTAGCTACAGTAAGAACGAAGAGAATTTAACGATATGTGATATTAATTTTAAGATTAAATCCGGTGAAACTATAGGAATCATCGGCGGCACAGGCTCGGCTAAAACAACACTTGTTCAGCTTATTCCAAGACTCTATGATGTGTTGAACGGAAGAATTTTAGTTGGGGGACATGACGTTAAGGAATATAAACTTGATACTCTAAGAAATTCTGTAGCTATGGTTCTTCAAAAGAATGTTCTTTTTTCCGGAACAATAAAGGAGAACCTAAAATGGGGCAATGAAAACGCCACCGACGAAGAAATAGCCGAGGCCTGTAGATCAGCCCAAGCATACGATTTTATCATGTCATTTCCTGACGGCTTTGATACGCAATTAGGTCAGGGCGGAGTAAATGTATCGGGCGGACAAAAGCAACGCTTGACTATAGCAAGGGCTCTTTTGAAAAAACCTAAAATACTAATTCTTGATGACAGCACCAGTGCAGTCGATACCGCTACTGACAGCAAGATCAGGGAAGCTTTTTCACAAAAGATTTCAAATACCACCACGATTATTATCGCTCAACGTATTTCTTCGGTGTGCGACGCTGACAGAATTATTGTGATGGATGACG
>CAYWXN010000403.1:0-1715 GCA_964462075.1 uncultured Ruminiclostridium sp.
GCTTCCATTCATCATTTACTTCTTCATCTGATTTAGGGAAAAATATCTTATCATATTCAGTTTCTATATCATTAAGCAATTTTACTATTTGAGCCCATTCTTCATTTGAATACTGATTTTTTGTTCCTAAGGTTGGATTCGTTGAAATCAATAATCCTCCCAGAAAGTACAATTGTCTTAATGGTGAAGAAAGTCTACCTAATTGGTCTTCGGCACGACCTTTAGCAATATTGTCCATTAAAGCTGATAGATTTCCAAGAAACCATTGTGTATCGTACGTCGAAACGAGATCCTTTAGTTCCTGCGATTTGGATTCAATACTCATCTTGATTTTGATTATGGTTATGGTTATATATAGTATTTGAAAGCTAGAGGAGGAGCTTGGATTTTCGAGCTTGCTGTTAAGATTTCTCCAATCTTATCAGCAAAACGAAGGGTGACCGGTTCACCATCTGCATATATACACGCATTATAATTTAATTTGGTTAGAGCAAGAATATCTTTGAGCACTTGGATTATGTCTGCTTCTCCCTTGTTTATTTCAATATATATTGGATTTGGGACTTCCATTGATAAAGTAGTTTGTATTTTTGGAACATATCCGACAGTCCATAAAAATGCGCACTTATCATTAATAACGAAGGCATTACCTCTTAAAATAGGGTAGTCGCCTTCTGATTTATATAGTTTTAATGGCTTTGTTTTAGTAATTGTCACGCCTACAAGATTTGTATTTTCCGGTGTAACTTCCTGAAATGCCTTCCATTCCTGATTATTGAATCTGGTTTTAGCATGTATAAATATTTCTTTTGGGTATTCCCCGTTTTGTTCTTTATAAGACCCCAAGGCTTGAGTTAATAGTGCTTTTGCTTCTTTCGGTCTTAAATGATAATCACCTTTTTCAGGATTGTACCATGGGCCAACTTCACCCTTAAAAACAGTTCCATCTCCATTGTCCAGAAACATTTGTGCTGCACAACAAGCATTTTTCGGGTTTTTGCTTTTTTCAAGTTGCTTGTAAACCAAACCGAGATAGCATACACCATTTCTAATATCAGATAATTTCCACGGTTTCCCACCAGCTTTATAATACACAGCAGTTGAAATTGTCCAGGCTAAGTGACCCTCTATTTTTGAAAAATCTCTAATAGGTTTACCAAACGAGTTTTTATAATCTTTCCAAGCCAAAGTGCTTTCTCTAAGAATTTGTGTAGGGATCGTATATTGAAGGAGTCTTGCTTTCAACTGATCATGAAATTGAGCATCATAATTATAAGTTTCTGCTTGTAGCTTCATTTCTTTATCCTCCTTATCGAATTCCTCAAATAACGAGGGCATATAAACAAAGTCTTTGGCTTTTGATTTGGTTATTAGTGATTTGGTCTGAATTAATTCTTTCGGTAAAACAGAATTCGGACGGCAATATTTATAAACCTCTTCAGGAACAATGATGAACCAAATATCTACTCTCTCAGCCTCATTTTTATTTGCAGTTATGATTTTATCAATGAACAATGTTACCAAATCATAGGTCCTTTTATAAGTACTTTCATTAAACATGAATTTACCGATATCCGCATCAGTTACTTCTTTGAATAGCAAATTATCTGGTTCCCATTTACAGCCAAAAACAGCTTCAAAGCCAGGAAACATTGGACGCGTAATACTATTTGTATTGAAGATTGGTTTCTGAATCTGACTAAGATATGTTTTGA
>CAYWXN010000404.1:0-1699 GCA_964462075.1 uncultured Ruminiclostridium sp.
TTATGTCTGGTATTGTGAGTGTAGAGTCATTGTTGCTGATGGCTCTAGGCTACATCTGCTGTACTTTGTATGTATACAAAAATGCCTTGGGTAATTTTTTCAATGAATACAAGCAGTCCACCGAAGCACTTAAGCGCATGAACTCATCAATACAAACAGAAGTAATAAAAAGAGTTGAAGCTATCGAACGCTCCAACAGGAAGCTGTTGGAAAAATCTAAAACCGATAGTATGACAGGTCTATTGGTTAAATCGGCTGTCATAGAAAAGTTGAGTAACTTTATCGAACGAGCACCTAAAAGCACAATATCTATTCTAATGTTTGATGTGGACAAGTTCAAGCAGATAAACGATAATCTCGGTCATCAGGTTGGCGATCAATGCATACGAAATATTACTAACCTCATTCAGACATCCTTCAGACAAGATGATATCCCCGGCCGATATGGCGGTGACGAGTTTATCATACTCCTACCCGATACCACTCCCGTAAAAGCATTTCTTATAGCCGATAGATTCAGAGAATTGATTCAGAGCAAGTCAAGTCCGGAGGTTACCATTTCAGTAGGTATATCTAATTACCCCACCGACGGCAAAGCTGCCTCGGCTCTTATCGAAGCTGCCGATAAAGCCCTCTATTCATCGAAAGAAAAAGGGCGGAACACCGTAACCCTTTTCTCTACTTTGCAGTAAAAAATATTGAAATTTTCTCACACATTAGAAATCCATTAGAGCTCTATTAAACTATGCCTTAATCACTTGTATGGCATTCTTTCCTTTGATATATTCATAGTGTCTTCTTAAAAGAAGAGAATCATTTAGGTGGTGTATATATGAATCGGTCAGAGTATTTGATGGCGTTATACGATGCGTTAGATGGCATACCAACCCAGGAAAGAACCGATGCCGTAAGTGAATATCGGGAGTATTTCAGAAGCGAAATTGAAAATGGCCGCACTGAAGAAGAAATTTGTTTATCACTCGGAGACCCCGTCACTCTTGCGTATGCCATTAAACAAAGAAGGGGTTATGGCGCCGACAAACAAGAAACATTTTATGAGAAGCCACACCGCAGTCATGGAATTTTTAAGAAAATCGCGTCTGTTATTACGGTGATAGTTATTCTATTTACCATTTTGGGAGGTTCTATAATGTTTAGCGTTTCAAAGGGTTCCGGGCTAATATTCGGTTTTGGGAAAAAATATGAAATAAATGATATACGTGAGACTGATCTTGATTCGGCAAATACTATAATCGTGCGAACAACCAGTGCCAACACCTCAATTTTGCCGTCAGATAACCGAAAAATAAAAAGTTCTCTTGTTGGAAATGTTCGATCCACAAGTCCCGATTATGTTCCGAAGTTAGAAATCACTAAATCCGGAGATACTATTATTATTGAAGAGAAGCGTAAGGGTTTCGCAATAATAGGATTCAACTGGGAGAATGTTAATCTTGATATAAGTATTCCGAAAAGCTTTCAAGGTGATATCAGATATGAAGGTAAATCAGGAGACTTTAATTCTTCCGACTTGGATATTGATAATTTTATATTTAGGCTTTCTTCAGGTAATGTTCAACTTGATAATATTACTTTGAAAAATGATATTGATTTCTCTTCCACCTCCGGTGATATAACAATTGATGGGCTTCAGGCAAGGAATTTTACCCTCCAATCCAGCTCAGGTAATAAGAAGTTG
>CAYWXN010000405.1:0-1695 GCA_964462075.1 uncultured Ruminiclostridium sp.
TATTCTCTTTGTAAAGTTCAAAATGAAGATGAGTAGGTTCTGCACTTTCAAAGATAGCAGTTGCCCCTATGGCACCGATAGGATCTCCAAGTTTTATCTCCTGTCCGATTTGTATTGTCTGATCGCTGACTAAATTTGAATATACCGATTTGTAGCCGTTTTTATGGTCTATTACGATTGTAAAGCCATATCTGGGATCATTCTTAATTTCCATAACAGTGCCGTTACCGACAGAGCGTACAACCTCCCCACGAGGTGCTGCAATGTCCACACCGCTGTGAGTACGCCATTCATTAAAGGTCGGTGAAAATATAAGCTTATCCATCGAATACTCTGTCTGTATTTTCCCTGCTACCGGAGAACTAAAAGCCGGCCTGACTATAGCCAAAACTACATCTTCGGTTGCCGAATCGTCATCGGCTATGGTTTCGGCTTCGCCTGTTGTGGTCACCGAAGCATCCTCTTCCTTCGGACCGCCATTTATTTCTGATGCATTTGCATCCGGAGCGTCTTCCGCATCTTTAATTGTTTCATCATCCTCAGGTGCGTCTACATCATCCATACCGATAAGAGGATCGTCTTCGAAGTAGTCAGTTCCTTCATCGACTATGGAGCTTTGATCTTCTCCTTCGGCGAAAGGTTTTTCATACTGCGAAATATCCAGACCAAAATCATCCGGCGGTGCGTTTTCCTGGGCCTGATAAGGCTCGGGATCAGGGTCACTAAGTATTTGATTTGTTGAGAAATAAACCGCACCTGCGGCCAGAGCGCATAATCCGATTACGATCGCAATATAAAAGCCACTTTCCTTAAAAAAAGATTTAAACTTGCTTTCACTGGGTAATTCGTCTTTAAATTTTCCCTTGTTGTTCACAATATCCACCTCCGTTTTGTATTATTGCCAACGGATGTGGTTTTATACTTTTAATACCTCAATTCTTCCACCGATATACCTGTATAATAAAACTCCAGAATCTCTATGTACGAATATCCCTTTTTCCCCAGCGCATCTGCGCCGCATTGGCTCATTCCCACCCCGTGCCCGAAGCCTTTTGAGATTATTTCCACACTTTTTTCATCCGGGAAGTTGAATTCAAGGTTTGTAGAACGTAAATTTAATAATTCTCTTAGTTCGGTACCTGCCATTTCTACCGAACCGAGCCTTATTTTTTCTATTCTGCCGCTGTGGTTGTACGAAATTATTTCCAGATCCCTAGCCGGATCGTTTTCAAATTCTGCTTTGGGATACTTATTCTTTACCTTGTTTTTTATTTCATCCCATGTAAAAACTGTACTGTTTTCAAACTCGCTATACATGCTCTCATCAGTGCTATAAACGCTTTTTAAATACGGAACCTCACCTAATCCTGACCAAACAGCCTCAATATTCTCTGTGGCCCCCCCGCTATTGGAATGATAAAGAGGGTTGATCAACTCACCGGCATAAGTCATAACCATGTTATTTGTGTTTGCAACAGCTTCGGAAATTTTTTGCCATGCTGCCTCATCACCTCGGCTTTCCAGAAATTCATCCATGGAAATCCAGCTTTGGCAATGACTTGAGTCTGTACAAACATCAGCCCCGAAATGCTCTGAAAAAGAACCGTAAAGGCCTCGGGCACGGCTCACTGCAAAGGTCCTTGCCGCGACAGCCTGAGCTTTCAGCGCTTCTTGGTCAAAGCTATATGGTATTTC
>CAYWXN010000406.1:0-1682 GCA_964462075.1 uncultured Ruminiclostridium sp.
CCGTCGAGCACGGCGGTAGTGAGGCATATGAGCCACCCCAGTACATAGTAGATGCTGTAAGTGATGCTGATATTATCATTACTGAGTTTTGTCCTATAACAAAGAAAGTAATAGACAGCTGTAAGAACCTCAAAGTTATAGGTGTGCTGAGGGCAGGCTATGAAAACATTAATATTTCATACGCTTCTTCTAAAAATATTCTTGTTTACAACACACCGGGCAGGAACGCCGATTCTGTAGCTGACTTTACGATCGGTCTTCTTATAAGTGAAAGCAGAAATATAGCCCGAGGGCATTTAGGCTTAAAGAACGGGGAATGGATCAGAGAGTATCCGAATTCCGGACATATACCCGATCTTCCCGGTAAGAATGTCGGAATCATCGGTCTTGGCGAAATTGGGCAAAAGGTTGCCAAAAGGCTAACCGGATTTGATGTTAATATCCTTGGCTATGACCCCTTTGTATCTAATCCTCCCTATGGCATCAAAATGGTCAGCCTTGAGGAGCTTATGAGAGAATCAGATTTTGTTACAATCCATGTAAGAGCGTTGAAGGAAACCGAAAATATGGTTAACAGGGATCTCATCGCTATGATGAAACCGACAGCTTATTTTATTAACACTTCTCGTTCCTCAGTTGCAGATGAAAAAGCGATATATGACGCCTTAAAGGATAAAAGAATTGCCGGTGCGGCACTGGATGTATTTGACATGGAGCCGCCGGGAAAAGATTACCCTCTGGTTGGGCTTGAGAATGTAACAATAACTCCCCATATGGCCGGGGGCTCTAATGATGCTTTTCTGAATTCTCCCAAAAAACTTGCAGCAGAAATAATAAAGCTCTGGGATGGTGATAAATCAAGATTTATCATTAATAAGGATATTTTTGAAAACACATTGAAGTTTTTCAAAAAATAGAAAGGGGGCGGCAGGTAAGTGTATGCAGCCAGAATAATCGGGACTGTGGTATCAACGGTTAAAGAAGAAAAAATGAAAGGCCTCAAGCTTCAGATCGTACAACCTGTTAGCTTGTTGAACCTTCAGGATGAAGGAAAGCCGGTTGTTGCTGTTGATGCTGTAGGAGCGGGAGCAACAGAAATTGTGCTGGTGGTTGGCGGAAGCTCTGCCAGACAGACTACGAGGACAGCCAATATGCCTGTAGACGCCACCATCATGGCTATTGTGGATCACATTGATATTGAAGGTAAAAAGGTATTTGACAAATATCAATCTCAGGAAGAGACCATAAAGAATCCCTGGAAAAAAGACAAAGCACCAAAGGGGTGAAAAACCATGCAACTTGCAAAAGTAATAGGTACTGTTGTTGCAGTATGCAAGGATGAGCTTTTAACAGGCATTAAGCTTCTTGTTATACAACCCGTTGATTCAGCTGAAAAAAGTATAGGTTCACCTATTGTTGCAGTTGATACAATTGGTGCCGGCGCCGGGGAATTAGTTTTCTATGCAAAGAGCAAAGAGGGAGCATTTGCGCTTCCAAATCCAAACGCATGTACAGACGCAGGCATAATCGGAATTGTGGATTACATCTACAGAGATTCGGGAGAGGTAGAATTATGATACTGGGACGTGTTGTTGGAAATGTTGTTGCCACACAGAAAAATCATCACCTTCTTGGTAAAAAGCTGATGATTGTACAACCCGTTGATTGTCAAGGCAAAAATG
>CAYWXN010000407.1:0-1680 GCA_964462075.1 uncultured Ruminiclostridium sp.
CTGCTTGCAGCAATATACCCTATTCTCTCGCCCGGAAGAGCCAATGATTTACTGAAAGAATTTATTGATATACTCTTCTTAAATATAGACAGAGTATTCGGAACCTCTACTCCATCATAAACTAAACTGATATATGGCTCATCCGAGATAACAAAAATATTAATCCCAAGCTCCGCTTCTTTTTTCTCTAATACTTTATTAAGCCTTTCCAGGGATTCTCTGCTGTAAATAACCCCGGTAGGATTATTGGGAGAATTAATGATAATTGCTTTTGTATTATCGGTTATAGCTTTCTCAATTGCTTCCAAATCAATCTGGAAAATATCCTTTATGGTTTTGACAATAACTGTTTTACCACCTGCTTGCTCGATATAGGTTCCATACTCAACAAAAAACGGAGCCAGCACAATAACTTCCTCTCCCGGATTAAGAAGAGCCTTTAAAGTCACGTTGAGGCCTGCAGCAGCTCCGCATACCATTATTATATTATTCTCGTCTAGAGGAACGCCACTCTTTTTCTGAAGATAAGCAGCCACCTTTTGTCTTACATCCGGATAACCTGCATTGTTCATGTATTTATGCAAGTCAGGCTCCCCACAGTTAACATATTTTTTAAGTGATTCAAGGACTTCTAAGGGTGGCTCAATTTCAGGGTTCCCAAGGCTGAAATCATAAACCTTATCTTCTCCGTATATTTTCTTTAATCGGGTCCCCTCTTCAAACATGGCTCTTATCATAGATCCCTTTTTAAGACCTTCTACAAGCTTTTTATTAAACATATTCATCCTCCCGTCAATAAGGTATATTCTCTTTATTTAAATACTTTTCTTTTGTTTCTATAAGCATTCTTATACTTGACTCTTCATTGGAGTATAAAGTCGTGATTAATGCCTGCGCATAGCGTAAATCATTTAGAGTAAGAGTCGGATAGTCCTCTACATCGTATTTATCATCTCCGTAATAACCATAAAACAAGTCGCCGGTTTCTTTATTGACCCATTCTTCGGCCGTATCGGTAATCCCTGTTAATATACTCCTGACTACCTGAAGATATTTTGATTTTGCGGTACTGTTATACAGCTCAAGTAAAAAATTCATTTCGCTAACCAGGTGGTTTAGGGACACATGAGTTTTTATTCCCGGTGTCGCGTTAAAACCATAGTCATATACTAAAAGCCCCTGGTTTTTTGTTTTATAGGCATTAGAAACAGCAAAATCACAGTAGAATTCAGCATATTTATTGGCTGCTTTTAAAAACTGTGGTTCATTATACTCTCTGTAACCTCTAAGAAGCGACAACGCAGCCTCTGTATCCCATCTGGTGTCAAAATAGCCTGCCCCTACTTTATAGTTATTGTATAATCCAACAGCCATGGGATCGGTTCCCCAAAATCCGTCTGAATTCTGAGTCTTTGTCAGCGTATCAATAGTGATATATGCGTAGTTTTCAAAGAAGCGTCCCTTAATACCAAGGTATTTGTTTCCGATATGATTTGCACTATTTCTGTAAAACCCGTTGGAGCTATATGGCGCATATCCGGTGGGTAAAAAGTAATACTGACCGTCACCGCCCCATTTTCTCACCCGACTCAAATCGCCTACTTTAACAGCATCTATTGCTATTTCATCTTCCCAATCCACAAGTTTTTCCTTTGAGAGAATTCCCCATTGCTCGGAAAA
>CAYWXN010000408.1:0-1657 GCA_964462075.1 uncultured Ruminiclostridium sp.
GATGAAAATCATGCATTTAGGATGCTCAAGCTTCTGGAAAATCGGTGGCATGATGTAATCACCGGATTGACTTTGATTAATACCGAAACATTAAAATGTATCTCGGAAAATGAAATGACAAGAGTAAAAATTCCTGCTTTTTCAAAGGGATTTTTAGAGAGATATCTTGCTTCAAACGAGCCCTATGACAAGGCCGGAAGCTATGGTATTCAAGGAACAGGAAGTCTTATGGTAGAATGTATAGAGGGTTGTTATTTTAACGTTATGGGATTACCGTTATTCAGACTTTCAAAAATGCTTGAAAAGGAAGGTTACGAAGTTTTATCCTGGATTTAAGGATTGAACTGACGATAAGAAAGACATAATACTAAACGAAAAGACAATTGTAAAGGAGAATTAGTATGGGCTTATTTACGAAGGAAATAGGAATTGATCTTGGTACGGCTAACATTCTAGTATATCTAAAGGGAAAGGGAATAATTTTAAGAGAACCTTCAGTTGTGGCTGTTAATAATCATACAGGACAAGTTTTGGCTGTCGGGCTTGATGCAAAACAGATGATAGGGAGAACCCCGGGTAATATCACTGCTATTCGTCCTTTAAAGGATGGGGTTATAGCAGATTTTGAAACTACCCAGGGCATGCTGAAATATTTCATGAGAAAAGCTGTGGGAAATAGCCCGTTATCCAGGCCCCGAGTCGTAATTTGTGTTCCTTCGGGTGTTACCGAAGTTGAAAAAAGAGCTGTGGTAGATTCGGCTATGTCGGCCGGCGCCAAGGAAGCTTATTTAATTGAGGAGCCTATGGCTTCGGCAATTGGTGCAGGTCTGCCGGTAGCCGAGCCTTCGGGTAGCATGGTGGTGGATATCGGCGGAGGAACCAGTGAGGTTGCGGTTATTTCTCTTGGTGGTGTGGTGGTCAGCCGCTCATTAAGAATAGCCGGAGATGAGTTTGATGACGCCATAGTTCACTATATCAAAAAAGAGTACAATCTTATGATAGGTGAGAGATCGGCTGAGGATATAAAACTTAAAATAGGATCGGCATATCCCAGTGATAGAGAAGAAACTTATAAAGTCAGCGGGAGGGACTTGGTAACAGGGCTTCCTAAAGAGTTGGCAGTTTCCAGCGAGGAAATCCGAGATGCCCTGAAGGAGCCCGTAAATTCGGTCGTGGAGTCAATCAAATATACTCTTGAAAAAACACCACCCGAATTAGCTTCTGATATCATGGAAAGAGGCATAATGCTTACCGGAGGCGGGGCACTGTTAAAGGGTTTTGACAAACTCATTTCAGAGGAGACCGGTATCCCCGTGTTTATAGCCGAAGAGCCGTTGGATTGCGTTGTTTTAGGAACCGGTAAGGTCTTAGAGGAGCTGGATACGCTTAGCAGTGTGCTGCTGACATCAAAAAAGAAATAGCTAATAGTAAAGGTTAATAGGAGGGAATCCCTTTTGAGGAGGATTTTATCCAACAAGATATTTATTCTTGTGCTGATTATAATTATTCTACTTACCCTTGTGGCTGTGTCACACAATGAGAAAAGTGGGGTTAACATAATCGGTAATATTATAAGCGTTCCCGCGGCTCCACTGCAGAAAGCCTTTACTTTTGTAAGTGAAAAAATCAGCGACTTCTTTGGGTATTTTGAGGATGT
>CAYWXN010000409.1:0-1653 GCA_964462075.1 uncultured Ruminiclostridium sp.
CACAATGAATTGTCTGAAATATCTATTGTTTACACTATCCATAATCTTGAATACCAAGGTGTAAGTGATCGCAGCCTATTTAATTTGTTTAGGGTCAAAGATGTAGTGTTTATGGTCGACAAGGTAGAATATTACGGCTGCTTTAACCCTATGAAAGTGGGAATAAATTATGCTGATATTATTAATGCTGTGAGTAAAACATCGGCTAAGGAGATGCTTACCCCTAAATTTGGTTTCGGCCTGGAGGGTGTGCTCAAAAATCGGGAGACGGCCATTAGAGGTGTTGTAAACGGAATAAACCAGAATAATTGGAACCCTCAAACAGACAAAACGATATATTTCAATTATAGTAAAGGTGATATTGAAGGAAAGAAAAAGAATAAAATAGAGCTTCAGAAAGAGTTAGGACTTAATAATGACAATGTTCCTATGTTTTCGGTCATCAGCAGGTTGGTATCGAACAAAGGCCTTGATTTGATGGAGTTCGCTTTTGAATATATTCTGAAAAACAATAATCAACTTGTTCTCCTAGGAAGCGGGGAGAAGTATTATGAGAAAATGTTTACTGAATTAGCTGAAAAATATCCCGGATTGGCATCTCTCAATCTGGAGTTCAATGAAGAAAAGGCCAGAAAAATTTATGCCGGTAGTGATATTTTTCTAATGCCGTCACGATATGAACCCTGTGGTTTGAGCCATTTAATTGCAATGCGTTACGGTACTGTTCCGGTGGTTCACAAAACCGGTGGATTGGCCGATACTGTTATTGATGAAACCGAGCACCAAGGTGAAGGAACAGGCTTTACCTTTGGAACATATTCAAAAGACTCTTTTATCAGAACTATAAAGAAAGCAATTAAACATTATAATAACACCGATAATTGGTCACAGCTTGTAAATAGAGCTATGATAAAAGAGTATTCATGGGAAAACTCTGCTTTAGAGTATCTGTCGATATACAACGAAGCAATATCTGAAAATCACCGAAGAAAGCAAGAAGGAAGGACCTGACTTGAGAAAAAAAGAAAAAGCTGAAATTATTCTAAGAGAATTAAAATCCATTTATCCGGAAGCAACATGTACGCTTGATTTTAAAAATCCCTTAGAATTGCTTATAGCAACGCAACTGGCTGCACAATGCACAGATGCAAGGGTTAATATAGTAACGAAGGATCTTTTCAAAAAATATCAGAGTGCCAAGGATTATGCCGGTGCCAATATTTCAGAGCTTGAACAGGATATTAAATCAACGGGCTTTTTCCGGAATAAAGCCAAGAATATAAAAGAATGTTGCATTAAGCTTTTGCGGGATTATGAAGGCAAAGTACCTGACAATATGGAAGCTTTACTGAGTTTGCCCGGTGTGGGCAGAAAAACTGCCAATGTAATATTATCCACTGTTTTTTCAAAACCCGGCGTTATTGTGGACACCCATTGCACAAGGCTATCCAACCGCCTGGGGCTGACCCAATCACAAAACCCTGATATTATAGAACGCGACCTTATGAAGATTCTTCCAAGAAGTGAATGGGCGAACTTTTCTCATTATATGGTTTACCATGGGCGCGCAATTTGTCAGGCAAGAAAACCTAAATGTGAAATTTGTAGCATTATGCCATATTGCGCATATGCAAATAAAAATATAAAATAGTA
>CAYWXN010000410.1:0-1652 GCA_964462075.1 uncultured Ruminiclostridium sp.
CTTGCTGAAAAGCACATAAGAAATCAAATGGAAACCATAATAAAGACAGTGACAGAAGATACCCACAGAGGTGAATAATGCTTTTTAATTCGTTAGAATTTCTTATTTTCTTTCCTGTAGTGATCCTGGTTTATTTTCTGGCACCGACATTAAGGGTTAGAAATTTTCTGCTGCTTATTGCCAGCTACTATTTTTACATGCAGTATAAACCGGAGTATGGCCTTTTAATGCTGTTTTCCTCCTTTGTCAACTATTATGCCGGCCTTAGGATAGCAAATGCGAAAAGTAAGGGAGGGAAACAGTTATGGGTGGCGATTAGTTCTCTATCCACTTTAGGAGTACTGTTCTTCTTCAAGTATTTTAACTTTTTCAATTTGAATGTCGCCAGGTTGCTATCATTTATTGATATTTCATATCAGCCTCTAAGCATAAATGTTTTGCTCCCCATAGGTATTTCCTTTTATACCTTTCAGGCTTTAAGCTATTCCATTGACGTATACCGGGGAGATCTTCAGGCAGAACCTGATTTTATCGATTTTGCCCTTTATGTGTCGTTTTTCCCTCAGTTGGTGGCCGGGCCAATTGAACGATCCACCAACCTCCTTCATCAATTAAAGGTACATCATGATTTTGATACAAAAAGAGCATCTTCGGGGCTAAGAATGATGGTTTGGGGTTTTTTCAAAAAGATTGTAGTTGCCGACAGACTGGCTGTAATAGTTGGCACTGTCTATAATAATCCTTCCGGGTATAACGGGGTCTATTATATAATTGCAACCGTTGCCTTTGCGTTCCAGATTTACTGCGACTTTTCGGGCTATTCAGACATTGCCATAGGAAGCGCAAGAATCATGGGAGTCGAACTCATGAGGAACTTCGAGCGCCCCTATTTTTCAAAGAGTATCACCGAATTTTGGCGACGCTGGCATATATCACTGTCAACCTGGTTTAGAGATTATTTGTACTTCCCTTTGGGAGGGAGCAAAAAGGGCTATCTTCGAACCCTTTTCAATTTATTCATCATATTTCTGGTCAGCGGACTTTGGCACGGTGCAAGCTGGACCTTTGTGATTTGGGGCGCATTGAATGGTGTAGCCATTGTTATAGAGAAAATATTGGGGATAGGGAAAAAAGCCGGTAAAGAGTTATATGTTAAGCAAGAGGCGGTGGAAACCCGTCAAAGGCCGCTTTTGTTTCGTTTGGCGGGCAATATTTTTGGGATTATCCCCATGCTTTTGACCTTTGCCTTTACCTGTTTTACCTGGGTGTTTTTCAGGGCAAGAACATTAGGAGAGGCTTTTTACATGCTTCCCCGCTTTCTGCAAGGTCTTGATACTTTTGATCTTCAAAAGCTATTCAGTACCAGAATGATACTGGGATTGGATTATTGGGAGTTTTTCACGGCAATAGGCGCCGTAATACTATTAATTTGCATTGAGCTTTTACAAGGAGTGGCAAGCCCAAGCCGCATCCTTTCAAGGATGCCGTCACCGGTAAGGGCTGCTATATATGCGTTTTCCCTGTCTCTTGTTATATGGTTTGCCTGGACAGAAACCCAGACCTTTATATACTTTGCGTTTTAGGAAAGGAATCACTATGGCCGGAAAAAGGAAAACACCGAATAAGACAATAGAACTTGCGGCATTTTTGGC
>CAYWXN010000411.1:0-1644 GCA_964462075.1 uncultured Ruminiclostridium sp.
AAATTGCATAGAACCTGCATAGATGAATACACTCATTAGAATTGCCCAACCAAAATGATACCCTTTGCTGCTTAACAGTATCCCAAAAGCTATTCCCAAGAAGAGGTAACCTGTCATAACAGGAATAGTATGCGGAAATGCCGCTTTTAAAGATTTAAACCTATTGTGCAAAATAGTACTCCCCCTAATACACTAATAAACTACTATAAACTATTTTTAGGATATAGCCAAATAGTAACATGGCCCCGAGGTACACATGTTACTATCTCTCATACAATTATTAGTGCCTTTTGATCTAGGATGACACTTATTAAATAGGAAGTTTTGAAAGAGCTGCTTCATCCCCTATTATTGTTACATCATTGTGAAGCTGTAGGATCGATGCCGGAACATCTTTTGTCACAGGGCCGTAAATAGCTTTTGCAATTACCTCAGCCTTGTTTTCACCGGATGCGACCAGAAGGATTTTCCGTGCATGCATTATAGCCTTGATACCCATTGTATATGCCTGCTTCGGCACGTCTTCCTTCTTATCAAAGAATCGCTTGTTAGCTTCGATGGTACTGTCGGTAAGATCGGTGCAGATTACCTCGGCCTCAAACGGGGCACCGGGTTCATTAAATCCGATATGTCCGTTATTTCCTATTCCAAGAACCTGTAAGTCGATTCCTCCAAGGGAATGAATGATATTAATATAATCTTCGATCGCTTTATCCGAATCTTTTTCCAGACCGTTAGGAACATGGGTGTTTTCGATTTGAATATTAATTCCATTAAATAAGTTTTGATTCATAAAATATCTATAGCTTTGGGGATGATCTCCGCTAAGACCTTTATATTCGTCAAGGTTGACGGTCTTTACCATAGAGAAATCTAAATCATCTTTTTCGTATCTTTCTACTAATTTTTTATATAAGCCTAGCGGGCTTGAGCCTGTTGCAAGGCCGATAACACTGTCGGGTTTCATAATAATTTGAGCAGAGATAATATTTGCTGCCTTTCTGCTCATGTCCTGATAATCCTTGGCTCTGATTATTTTCATTTTAATACCTCCAATATAGTTGTTGTTAATAATTATCAAAACAATTATACATCAATATTTAAAGAAAAAAATACTTTTTAATAATAATTTAAACGGTGTTTGCCAATATAAGCCGGGCTATATATAATGTAAATATATTTGAAAAAAATCTGAAAGACTATAAAGGGTGACTTTATGGAAATGAAGAAAATATCAGATTCAATGGTAGAAATGCGGGAACTGGTGCTTCCTAATGATGCAAATATTTTGGGAAATCTTTTGGGAGGAAGGCTTCTGCATTGGGTTGACGTGGCCGGAGCAATGGCTGCATCACGCCATGCCCAGTCAATTGTTGCAACTGTATCTATCGATAGTGTGGAATTTAATCATCCGGTAAAAGTAGGAGAAATGATTATATTGAAGGCAAGGCTTACATGGGTGGGAAGAACATCTATGGAGGTTTTAGTGGAGGCATGCTCCGAGAACTATTTATCAGGCAAGACCGTATTTACCAACAGAGCATATATTACATTTGTTGCCGTGGATGAAAATAATAAGCCCCATCCTGTCCCGGGATTGATTCTTGAAACCGATGAGGAAATAAAAGAGAATCAGGAAGCTAT
>CAYWXN010000412.1:0-1632 GCA_964462075.1 uncultured Ruminiclostridium sp.
AAAATCAGAAAAACTAATATGACCCATCCGATTTTATTGATGTTGTGTTCATATTTCATATAATTTGTATACGTTTTTTCATTGGTCTCGTTACCGATAATATCCAAGTACTTCCTCCGTATTTATATATGACTTCTATTCTTGCCAGTAAATTTTAATTTTGTCTCCGGACTTGATCTTATCGGTATAATTAGCATCATTCCCGTTGATTTTCAGCATAATGATACCTTTTGGTGATGTAAGATCAAAGTCAATAAAATTAAACAGGTCTATGAACAAATAATCGGTTTTTTTTGGCGGTAAGTTAACACATTTTTCATTTACATAAACATTTATTCCGTCTCTCTCTGCGAGTTTTTGTTCAACTTGTCTCAGAACATCCTGAATACTGGCAGGTTTCGAGTCTTCTTCCGGAGTCGGAGATTCTATCTCTTCCGAATCATTGACCATTTCAGACATCTTTTTGATCTCATCTGAAGATGTATTCTGATATTTTCTCGGTACGACTAAAATCTGATCTCCCGGCTTTAATACGATTTCCATATCGACAGGCTCGCCGTTAACAGTAAACTCCGAAACCAGCGGGTCCAATTCAAAAAGCTTTGCTATGTCCAAAAGGGTATAATCATTTATAATATCAACTCTGTCGCCATGTTTAACAGAAGTATCCAAAGGTGACTGTATATCATTTATTAGAATTTTGGGATTTATGGTATCAGTTTGATTATTAAATTTAATATAGATAGGCTCATATTCTTCTGCCAGATCCTTTGCAAGAATTGCACCATCCCGACCTTTTTCGGCAGGTACGACAGTAAGCTTGTCTCCGGGCTCAATAGTGTTATTAAGGCCTGATACTTTGTCATTCAAATATATTTCGGCAGGCTTACCCATGCTTCCTCGTATGGTTCTGTCCTTTTTATTTAACTTAAACTTAAGACTTTTGCCTGACCTGCAAATGAGCTGATCCGGGTTAAATCCCGCTAATATGAGCGCATCGGATACAAGCATTTTTCTCACATTGTACATACGTATCTTCTTATCATTTACAGTGACATAATAAAAGTCCTGTCCCTTTGTAATGGCGGTTGTGACCAATATACCCAAAGGAGTTATCGAATCGGGTCCGTCTAATATGGACTCATCTGTATCAACATTTTTAGCTATACTGCGGTTTCTTATGGCTACTCTGTCCTTCGGTAACCCTATTGCTGTGGAGATTGCTTCACATAAACCGCTTGACTGACTGCCTCCCCCAACCAAAAATACTGCATTTGGTGCTTTCCCGCCGTTGAGTTCCAGAATTTTTTCAGAGATAGTACGGGCAAGGTTCTCTATTACCGAGCTCGTTACACCGATTATTTCTTCTGCTTTAGTACTTACTTCATTATCAAGTATATCTGTAAAAACTATATCCTTTTCTTTGCCCGAAAGAGAAATTTTGATTTTCTCAGCGGTTTCAAAATCCACAAGATAGTTTTGTGCAATGGCTTCGGTAACTTCGTCCCCTGCAATAGGAACCATAGCATAAGCAATGATCGTGCCTGATTTTGTTATGGCAATATCTGATGTTCCCGCTCCGACATCTACCAAGGCCAGGTTAAGCAGACGTAAGTCCTTGGGAATAGCTAA
>CAYWXN010000413.1:0-1609 GCA_964462075.1 uncultured Ruminiclostridium sp.
TTTGGAAAGCAGGATTTTTACTTGGAACAAGATAAATCAGAAAAGAAGTTTATTAAACTTTTCGACAAATATAAGGAATTATCCGGCGAAAGCATCCCGGTTAAAAAAGGCTCCGGCATTGAAAAAAAGCATATCCTTTGGGGCTTTTTTATTACAGTTATTTCGTTTACATTATCCATACTTATACTATTCGCTTCTACCAGTATTTTTAAATCGATATCTCCTCCATTTGCTTTTTTAGTAGTATTAGGTATTATTATGATTGGTGTAATTTTTGATGTCATAGGGATGGCAGTTACTGCCGCCGATGAAACCCCTTTTCATTCAATGGCATCAAAAAAGCTAAAAGGAGCAAGACAATCGATAAATCTTCTACGCAATGCTCCTAGAGTATCCAGCTTTTGCAATGATGTTGTTGGAGATATATGCAGCGTTGTGAGCGGTGCCGCTGGTACGGCCATTGTTTACAAGCTTTTTGCAGACAGTGCCAATATTTCTTTGTTTGAAGTAGTGTTAGGCGCTTTAATAGCTGCTCTAACCGTAGGTGGAAAAGCCTTCGCGAAAAATATAGGCATAAATAATGCCAACTATATAGTTTATAGAGTGGGTCGTTTAGTCGCTATTTTCTCAAGTAAGGGTAATTCTAATAAGAAATGCAAGAAAAGCGGCTGATTTGAGGTGTAATTATATTTGATTAAGAATGATGGTAAATGTTACGGATATCTATCAAGAATAAATACTCCCGCTGAACTAAAGAGCTTGACATATGACGAACTGGGAATACTGGCAGAAGAAATTCGACTGTTTCTGCTGGATTCGGTTTCTAAAACAGGAGGTCATATTGCCTCCAATTTGGGTGTCGTTGAATTAACACTAGCACTTCACAAGGTTTTAAATACGCCGATAGACAAAATTGTTTGGGATGTCGGTCATCAAACATATGTACACAAGATTCTTACTGGGCGTAAGGATTCCTTTGAATCACTACGTCAACTTGACGGAATAGCCGGCTTCCCCAAAACTCAAGAAAGTGAACATGATGTATTTAACACAGGACATAGTAGTACCTCTGTTTCTGCTGCACTGGGGATGGCCAGAGCACGGGATTTAAACGGTGAGGATTATACGGTGACCGCTGTAATAGGTGACGGCGCTTTATCGGGCGGAATGGCATTAGAGGCATTAAATGATGCCGGAATATCAAGGACTAATCTTTTATTGATTCTCAATGATAACGGTATGTCAATTGCTCCGAATGTGGGAGGACTATCCCGATATCTAAGCAAAATCCGGGTACGACCCTTTTACTATAAGACAAGAGAGTCTATGCAGGCTTTTATAGATTCATTGCCAAACTCGGGTATGAGGCTCAGAAAATTTTTGCATAAAGTCAAAGCGGCTATGAAGAGTATGCTTATACCGTCGATGTTCTTTGAGGACCTGGGATTTCGTTATTTTGGCCCTATTGACGGTCATAATATAAAAGAAATGGTCAGGGTTTTTGAACAGGCTAAAATCATGAAAGGACCTGTTTTAGTTCATGTTACTACTGTAAAAGGAAAAGGATATAAATTTGCAGAAGAAAACCCGGGTGTTTATCATGGTATTT
>CAYWXN010000414.1:0-1609 GCA_964462075.1 uncultured Ruminiclostridium sp.
CAAGGGGACGGGGTTAAGGGGTGACAACAACTCCGTCCCCTCGTCACCTCGTCACACTTTAATTTAGTTCGTCTAAAGTTAGGGAAAAGTTGTCCATGAAATGATTCATGAAATAATCAACTTCGGGAAGCTTAATGCTTTTTATCTTATTTAAGATGGACTGTTGTGCTTTTAGAAACTCTCCGTTACCGGCTTTAGATTCTTCAACGCATTTTATGTATGCACAAATTTTGTCGGCGGCTTTAACCAGCCTTCCTTCAAGGCTGTTTTCATCATAAAACAAAACTTTTTTGTAATCCTCCTGAATAGCTGCCGGAAGCAATGATACTAGCTTATCCTTCGAGACCTCTTCAAGCCCTTTATATGAGGTTTGAATCTCCGGGTTAAAATACTTAATCGGGGTGGGAAGATCCCCGGTAATGGTTTCGTTACTGTCGTGATAAATGGAATATAAGGCTGCTTTTTCCGGATTCGCATCGCCATTGAATACCCGGTTATTAATTATGGCTAAACCGTGGGCTATCATAGCCACCTGAAGGCTATGCTCCATAATATTTTCCCTGTTAACGTTTCGCATAAGGCTCCATCTATATATATGTTTCATGCGAGACAAAAAAGCAAAAAAGCTATACTGGTTATTATCTTGATTCAACGAAAAACCTCCTTAATTGCCAACCGAATTCTCTCTCACAGAAACTTGAGGTAGGAGAAAACAATCGTTTTATTCCCTTTGGATATCCGCCCCAAGCCTCTGTAATTTATTCTCTATAAATTCGTAGCCTCTGTCAATATGATGGATTTCTAAGACCTCTGTTGTGCCGGTTGCGGCCAATCCTGCGATTACCAGTGCGGCGCCGGCCCGTAAATCGGTAGCACGCACCTGGGCTCCCTGCAATGATTCAATACCTTCTACAATAGCGGTTCTTCCATCAACTCGTATTTGAGCTCCCATTCTTCTAAGCTCGTTTACATGCATAAACCTGTTTTCAAAAATGGTTTCTACAATTACGCTGGTCCCTTCGGCAAAGCAGGTATAGGCTGCTAATTGGGCCTGCATATCGGTAGGAAAGCCGGGAAACGGATGAGTCTTTATATCCAAAGCCATAGGCCTGCTTTTTCCTCGTACCCTTATAGTATCATTTCCTTCTATTATTTCAATCCCCGATTCACGCAGCTTAGCCGTTACCGGCTTTAAATGCTCGGGAACCACATTCTTAAGAGTTATATCGCCTCCGGTAAGCGCCGCCGCTGTCATAAAGGTTCCGGCCTCGATCCTGTCGGGCATGATGGTATGCTCGGCACCATTTACTATATCCACACCATCAATTGTAATGGTATCTGTTCCCGCTCCGAATATTTTTGCTCCCATCTTTGTAAGAAAAGTTGCCAAGTCAACTATTTCGGGCTCTGAAGCGGCATTTTCAATTACTGTTCGTCCCTCGGCCAAAACTGCTGCTGTTATGAGGTTTTCAGTAGCGCCGACGCTGGGAAAATCAAGATAAATAGTGGCTCCGTGCAGCTTTTTTTCAGGGCACCGAGCTTCGATAAAGCCGTGACCGTTCTCTATGGTGGCGCCCATTGCTTCAAAACCTTTAAGATGAAGATCCAC
>CAYWXN010000415.1:0-1604 GCA_964462075.1 uncultured Ruminiclostridium sp.
GTTGTAATCAGATTTTTTGCTTTCAACATAACCATTGGCTAAGAAATAATCAAATATTTCGTCCCGGAAAGGATTTTCCTTTAAATTCTTTTCAGCCAATTATTTCACTCCTTTATACTGAACATCGGCAGAAGAAAAAAAGTTCTATATCTCCACCTTGCCTGTTACTGCCTCATATATGACACTTTGGCGATATTCTTTCAACTTGTTAATGGTATTCTCATTTGCGGCAATGACCGAATCAATTTCGGCACATTTATGGTCTAGGTAGTCAGCAATTTGTTGTTGCTCCTTTTCGTTTTTCGGAAAAGGAATGATAATATTATTAAGATTATTTATAGTCAACTGGTTAACTGTTGTAGTCAAAAAGGTACCAATATAAAAACTAAAAATTGGTGAATTTAAAACATAGTAGATGTATCTATTTGATCTACTTCTAAACAGTGTCATAAATGCCCCGAATGTGCTACCTTCTGCTTTTTCATCGATTAAAGCACTCTTTCCTATTAGCTCACTGCTGCCATTTCTTGAACAAATTAAAATATCACCTTGATTTACAAGCATTTCTTTGTTTATAGTTTTCGAAACGTAGACATTATCACCAAAGGATATTTTACCATTTTGAATGTTTGAGGATCTTAATACTAATACTCCATCCTCGGAAACGTCATCAGGAGAATAAGTTATCCCAATAATACTTTCTCCAATATATTTGAGTTTTTTTGTTTCCCATTCCTCCGGTACCTCCCCAATCCACTCAACTCCACTATCTTTCATTTTGGCGTTTTTATCAAGCCCTTTTGTGACTACCTCATAGATAACGCTTTGGCGGTATTCTTTCAGCTTTTCATTGGTGGTTTCCTTCGCCTTGATAAGCGAGTCAATTTCAGCACATTTGCGATCAAGGTAATTACATATATCTCTCTGCTCTGCAACATAAGGTACTGCAATATTTACTGATCTGATGATAGCCGAATTTAAACCATTCATTATGCTACCTTTACTATAAAAGAATAGCTGTGCAATACTAGAAACAGATTCAAAAGAATATTTAAAAAAACTAACTATAATTGTATCTGAATCTATTCTTAACCTTATAAGGTGTGAGTCCATAATACCTAATTCAACTGAGTTCGGGACAATAGAACACTTTCCGATTGTCCCCATCATTGAAATTGTAACATCGTCAGGTATAAGAGTGTATGCTTTTAATGCTTTATATTTCTCATCAGATATATATTTATCTCCAATAGTGAAATCATCAGCAATTAAATTTTCTTGCCCATAAACTTTATAATTACCTTCTCGCTGAATTACAGAACCGCTCAAATTACTTCCAAAAGGCCCTATTCTCATACTGTCAGAATGGACAGAAAGTAAATATTTGATCTTTCGCGTTTCCCACCCCTCCGGTATCTCGCCAATCCACTCGATTCCGCTATCCTTCATCTTACGCATTTTCAAACACCGCCTTAAGTACTCCGTCTATACTAGCCTCGTTTTCAAGGATTTCCTTCATGATTTCCTCGCTTTTTCTGGGTGGCGTGTATTTATAGAAATATCTTGTAAATGGAATCTCATACCCTATTTTATCCTTGCTTCTG
>CAYWXN010000416.1:0-1581 GCA_964462075.1 uncultured Ruminiclostridium sp.
CCGTTCTGAAGAAACAGGATCAAGCTCAGCAGTACATAGATTGGCGAGATTATAGAGCCTGTGAAGAAAAGTCTGTAAATTAAGCTTTCTATGATAAAATAAAAAATCATAGGAGGCTTTTTTATGGCAAAAAAACGCGAACCAATGAGTGAGGGTAAAAAGAATATCATCGCAAGTCTACTGCAGGAATATGACATCAAGTCCGCAGATGACATTCAAGAAGCCTTAAAGGATCTGCTGGGTGGAACAATACAATCCATGTTGGAAGCAGAAATGGATGACCATCTTGGGTATGCCCCGTATGAACGAGCAGATAATACCAACGCCCGTAACGGGAAGAAGAGTAAAACCATCCGCAGCAAGTACGGAGAAATGGGCATTGAAGTTCCACAGGATCGTGAGAGCTCCTTTGAGCCCAAAGTAGTCCGAAAACGTCAGAAAGATATTTCCGGAATTGAAGACAAAATCATATCCATGTATGCAAAGGGTCTTACAACAAGACAGATATCGGAGCAAATCGAAGACATTTATGGGTTTGAAGTCAGTGAAGGCATGGTTTCCGATATAACCGACAAGCTTCTTCCTGAAATAGAAGAATGGCAAAAGCGGCCTCTTTCAAGTATATATCCAATTGTTTTCATAGATGCCGTACATTTTTCTGTTCGTGATAATAATATTATCCGGAAACTTGCAGCCTACATCATCCTTGGTATTAACGATGAAGGGCATAAAGAAGTTCTGTCTATCCAGATCGGAGAAAACGAAAGCAGTAAATACTGGCTCAGTGTTCTGAACGAATTGAAGAATCGGGGCGTAAAGGACATAATGGTTCTTTGTGCGGACGGTCTGAGTGGAATCAAGGAATCAATCGCCGTAGCCTACCCCCAGACGGAATACCAGCGCTGTATCGTGCACCAGGTCAGAAACACCCTGAAATATGTGTCGGATAAGGATAAAAAGGCTTTTGCTGCTGACTTGAAGACTATATATCATGCACCATCTGAAGAGGTTGGTTATGAACATATGGAGAAAGTAACTGAAAAATGGCAGGAGCGCTATCCCAACGCAATGAAGAGCTGGGCAACCAACTGGGATGTCATTAGCCCGATTTTTAAGTTTTCAGCCGAAGTCCGCAAAGTTATTTATACTACCAATGCCATCGAGAGCCTTAACAGTACATATAGACGTCTCAACAGCCAAAGAAGCGTCTTTCCGAGTGATACCGCTTTGTTGAAGGCTCTTTATCTTGCGACATTTGAAGCAGTTAAAAAATGGACCCTGCCACTCAGAAACTGGGGCAAGGTTTATGGTGAACTATCTATCATGTACGAGGGCAGGATGCCTGAATAACAAACAAAAAGCGAACAGCTGTCAAGGAGTATATTAACGTCCTTTTTTAAGGGTACCCTTGACACGTCATTTGCTTTTCTCTATATTGTAATCAAGGCTTGAAAGCCAAAATCTGGCTCTCAAGCCCATAAAAATTATCGTGGAAAGCTAATTTACAGAGAAAATTTCACACCCTCTCTGAACTGGCATCACAATTTATGCCAAACGCTACACAAAATAAATATGGAGGGA
>CAYWXN010000417.1:0-1580 GCA_964462075.1 uncultured Ruminiclostridium sp.
AGTTTAATGCTGTTAATTATCTCAATGTTTTCATTTTCTAATAGGTCATGAACCTTTTCAACCTTCCCGGCCAAAGTATTCTCTACCGGTACCACTCCAATTTCTATTTTTTTGCTGAGAACTGCTTCAAAAACATCCTCAAAGTGCTCCAGTCCTGTTAAGGCATGTGTGGGATATATCTTTTCTGCGGCCTCATTGGCAAAGGAACCCGGAGTTCCCGCATAGGCAACGGTATGGGGTATAGAGATATGTCTTCCTTCTAAACGGGCATATTCTCTGAGTTTGGGCATAATGTAGGAGAACTCGGACGGAGTAATGGATTGAGGTCCATCAGAAAGAGCCTTCACAGGATTGTTATGAACCTCAATAATAACACCGTCGGCACCGGCAGCAACGGCCGCCTTTGACAATGGTTCAACCATCCATGACAATCCGCTTCCGTGGCTGGGATCAACCAAAACAGGCAAGTGGCTTATCCGCTTAAGAGCAGGCACTGCGCTTAAGTCAAGAGTATTTCGTGTATAGTTTTCAAGGGTTCGGATGCCTCTTTCGCACAAAATGACGTTTTGATTTCCTTCGTTCATGATATACTCGCAGGCCATTAGAAGTTCTTCTATAGTATTAGCAAATCCTCGTTTTAAGAGTATGGGCTTTTTTATTCTTCCAAGCTCTTTTAACAGCTCGAAGTTCTGCATATTACGTGCGCCGACCTGTATAAGATCAACATACTGATTGAACATTTCCAAATACATTGGATTTGTGATCTCCGATACTATAGGCAGCCCTGCGGCATCACCGGCTCTTTTTAAGAGCATGAGCCCTTCGGTTCTTAACCCCTGGAACGCATACGGTGATGTGCGAGGCTTGAAAGCTCCGCCCCGTAGCATATTTGCACCGAAGTTTTTAACCTGATGTGCAATCTGACTGATTTGTTCCTCTGACTCAACAGAGCAAGGACCTGCGATGACAACAAGATCCTTGGCGCCTACTGACACATTCCCAACCTTACTAACAGTATTTTCGGGATGGAATTTCCTATTAGCCTTTTTATATGGCTCCTGTACTTTTAAAACCTTTTCAACGGCTTCATGCATGCTGACTTCATCAATCGATAGATGGGAAGTATCGCCCACAAGGCCGAGAACTGTCTTTTCAGCGCCAATAATAGGGGATACGGTTAATCCCTTTTCAGTCAGCCAATTTTTTAATGAATCTACTTGCTCATTACCAATACCTGTTTTTAATACAATAATCATAATTTTGACCTCCATATTCTATGATTGACTTATTTTACAAATTAAAACCTCAACTTGTTTTTAAATAATAAAAAAGCCTTCATCCCAACAAAGGGACGAAGACTATACTTCGCGGTACCACCCAAATTCATCAAATAATGATGCACTTTTATAGATACGGGACAATTACTATCCGATATCCTGCCCTGTTAACGTCAGGCCCACGCACTCGCCTACTAGCTTTCGCATTTAGCTTGTGTACTCGGGGGAGAACTTCGGAAAGTCTTAATCCATAAAACCACTTTCAGTCTATGATGGTTTCTCCCTGTAAGTCAAGGTCTTCTT
>CAYWXN010000418.1:0-1577 GCA_964462075.1 uncultured Ruminiclostridium sp.
TGTACTCTGAGGATACGCTGTTAGCCATACTAAGTGCAGTTCTTTTTGTGGTTATCTATCTGATGATAAATCCCGGTTTACTAAGTACACGCATAGGAGGCTTCGACGCACTGAGTATTGGCAAGGCTTTGCTGGGGGGTATTGCTTACTCCATTTTGATTGGATATATTCTTCTGCGAATTTTACGTCAAATCTATGCTGCCGATACCTACCGATTGCAGAAATACCTTGTCGTTTTACTTTATATAATTAACATCTTGTTAGTATACGTTGTTTTCGGAGGCCAATTTGGCATTTTGCTGGATTCATTTGATACACTGCGTGCCGGAAACACAGGAAATGAGCAGAATTTGGGAATGAGCTATATCTTTCTTGTACTTAAATATCTAGTTAATGTGTTGCCTTATATATTAGTTATACTTGTAGTATTTCACGGTCAAGACCTTCTAAGTGAACTATCCATCGACCGCTACTCCGAGACAACTGTTGCTGCCGCGGAAAAGCTTTCAGGTAAATGTGGTTTAGCTTTAATAATTACTGTGATTTCCAATATCGGTTTCAACCTTTTACAACTTGTTTTCTTTAAAAAGCTATTAGTAGTGAACGGTTCGGTTCAGATACCGCTTTTATCGATAACCTTTGTTTTGGCAGCTTTTTTACTTGCACAATATATCAGGGAAAACAAGCAATTAAAGGACGATAACGATATGTTCATATGAGGAGGTTCTTGATATGGCAATAAAAGTCTATCTCGAAGATATTCTCAAGGACCGGAACATGACATCCAAGGAATTATGTGCTCTCATCGGAATAACCGAAGCGAATCTATCAATACTCAGAAGCGGCAAAGCCAAGGGCATCCGCTTTGGAACGGTGAATAAAATATGCTATTTCCTTGGCTGCGATGTAGGTGACATTTTAAAATTTGATGGTAATTTGGAGGATAGCGATGATGATTAAGAGAACATTTGCGATATTTCTGGCTGTTTTTATATTATTCACACTCACAGGGTGTCAGCTCGCCCTTGAAGATAAGGGGGAATCACAGAACAAAGGCAGACTGATTGGTATATTTGTCACTGACGAATATCTCGATCTTTTTGATATGGAAGGCTATCTAAATGACAACATCAACAAATTTTCCGGTGGCGGACTTATTAACATCGACGGCAACAACAGTAAGTATCAGGGGCGCTTATATGCTACACTTGCAACACGGACGCTGACAGACGAGACTGGTAAAACCTTTGATACCAGAGAATTCGTTTTTGATAGTGTTGAAGGGATTGCCTATTTTTCAGCAACAGTACCTGCCACCGAGAATGAAGAAAGCTTTACTACTTCAGGTTCTGATGAAGCAATCAGTGACGGTCATATGGGTATTCATCATGGTGATAATGAAGATAAAACTACCCTTGAAGGTACGATTTATGTATCATCTGACTGCGCTGAAAAGACCCGCTACATTAACCCTGTTTATCAGGACTCTGACGGCAGCGTTTATGCCATTTCAGGAAATGGCATCATGTTAAGCGGAGAACAAGGCGTGGGTTCGGTTTACTCACATACAATTGAAG
>CAYWXN010000419.1:0-1575 GCA_964462075.1 uncultured Ruminiclostridium sp.
AGACTTATTATATAGTATTCAGCCATTGTTCGCAAGGGATAAATGTTTATAGAAATAAGAGGTATAAATAATAAATCACTTTGTTTTTTTGTAATGATTTCCCTTACGTTATTTTTCGTATATTAAGAAAGTTGCTGTCACGGTAGCAAGGCAAATTTCTAATATATGTTAAAGAGCGGGTATGTTAACCCGCCCTAATTACGTTATCCTGCTCTTGCCATATTAATTTATTCTTGGTCCTTAGCCCTGATTTCGGTACGGCGAATTTTTCCGCTGATAGTCTTAGGCAATTCCCCTACAAATTCTATAATACGAGGGTATTTATAAGGTGCGGTATGGGATTTAACATAATCTTGAATCTCATGCATTAATTCCTCAGAAGGCTCATATCCCTTAGCCAATACAATTGTAGCTTTTACAAGCTGTCCTCTCGTGGGATCGGGCACACCGGTTACGGCACACTCCAAAACAGATTTATGCTCCATTATGACACTTTCAACCTCGAATGGCCCTATACGGTATCCGGAGGATTTTATAATATCATCGGTTCTTCCTACGTACCAGAAATATCCGTCCTCATCTCTATAGGCAGTATCTCCTGTGTGATAAAGGCCGTCATGTATAGCTTGATTTGTTTTTTCTTCATCACGGTAGTATTCCATCATCAGTCCCGAGGGTATTCCTTTTTCCAACCTTAAAACTATCTCGCCTACCTGACCGGGTTCAACACTGTTTCCATTCTCGTCCACAAGGTCCATCTCGTATCCCGGCGAAGGTCTTCCCATAGAGCCCGGCTTGGGCTCCATCCAATTTGTAGTCATCAAACAAAGAGTTGTTTCTGTCTGCCCGAAACCTTCCATAAGTTTTATTCCCGTTAATTCTTTAAATCTGTTAAACACCTCGGGATTCAAAGCCTCACCTGCGGTAGTACAATATTTTACAGATGAAAGATCATACTTGGAAAGATCCTCCTTAATAAGGAATCTGTAAATGGTAGGCGGAGCGCAGAATGTGGTTACTTTGTATTTGGCTATGCGTTTGAGCATTTCGTCCGGATTAAACCGATCAAAATTAAAAGTAAATACCGCGCCTTCCGCAAGCCATTGGCCGTATAGTTTTCCCCAGACAGCCTTACCCCAACCGGTTTCAGCAACCGTCAGATGCAAACCTTCCGGATCTACATTATGCCAATAAACCGCGGTAGGGATATGTGCAAGAGAATAATATTGATTGTGGGCCACCATTTTCGGCATACCCGTTGTACCCGATGAGAAATACATTAACATTATTTCTTCGGCTTGTGGTCTATCCTCCCCTGTAGGTGCCACAAAAGCAGGTGCGCCGGCTATTCCGTCTTCATAGTTTATCCATCCGTCTTTCTTCCCTCTAGCGAGAATCTTTATACTGAGCGTCTCTGTTTCATGTTGTGCCTCATCAATTAAGTCTGAGATTTGTCCTTCGGCGGTACATACTACAGCCTTAATGCTGGCAGCATTAACACGGTAGACAATATCTTTTACCATGAGCTGATTGGTTGCCGGAATTGCAATTGCACCGATCTTGTGAAGTGCCATC
>CAYWXN010000420.1:0-1573 GCA_964462075.1 uncultured Ruminiclostridium sp.
GAAGGCCGGACTTCATTCAGGGGATATAATTATAGCCGTTGACGGCAAAAGTGTTAAGGGTATGGATGCCGCGAATGCGGCGACACTTATCAGAGGTGAACCCGGAACCGAAGTCATGCTTACTATTATACGTGATGGATGGAAAACTGATTTATTTATTATCAGAGGAACTGTTATAAATAAGTCGGTAACTTATAGAATAGAAGGACGTATTGGATATATAGCAATTGCCAGCTTCGACACGGGAACAGCCAAGGAGTTTAATGAAGCCATTGAAGAAATAAATAAGGCCAATATACGAAAAATTATTCTTGATTTACGAGGGAATCCCGGCGGCTATGTCGATGAGGCCGTTGCGGTGGCAAGAAAGCTACTCCCAAAAGGAATCGTGACCACGTTGGATTATAAATCGGAAAGCTATAATGATCAGGTTTATTATTCATATGGGAATCACCCTAATTATATAATAGGTGTTTTGGTTGACGAAAATTCGGCAAGTGCTTCCGAGATTCTGGCGGGGGCTCTTGATGATACCGGAGTGGGTTTTTTAGTGGGACAGACAACATTTGGCAAAGGAGTTTTCCAAAATATCTTTTCCATTTTGACACCCGAGGCTTATAATAAGTACAATAAACTATACGGCACGAAATACGTTACCGATATTGACTGGATGAGCAATCACGGAGTTATACCCGGTGAGGATGAGATCATAGGTTCTGTTAAGCTTACAACAGGCCATTACCTGACTCCTAAAGGCAGATCTATTAACGGGATAGGACTTACACCTTCGTTAGTTGAACCGAATCCCACAAAACCGGGCGGTATTGATTTATCAAAGGTAATACCTCTGGTGGGAAACTCAGAGCTCAATTCATATAATAACGACGTTTATAATGCTGAAAAAATCCTGAAAGCTGCCGGCTATATGGATACAATAGCAGATAGGCTTTTTGATAATAAAACTGTTGAGGCTGTAAAAAAGTATCAGGCTGATAAAAAGATTGCAATAACCGGTAAGATTGAAACAACTACAAGAGAAAAGCTCAACGAAACCTTAAATGAGCTTAGAAAAAACAATGACAAGCAATATACAAAGGCTCTGGAAGTACTTGAGTGGTTCAGAGATTAACAAAGGAGACTCTCTTTTGAATGGAAACAGACAATATTAAAAGCACAAAGGGCTTCAGTTTATTAAAGCTGGCCCTCTTTCTGTTAATTGTGATAATAGTATCGGGAGTGGTATTGTATTCCTTTTTGGATATAAATCCTTTAGATGTACTCACCGATGGGGTAACCGGTTTATATAACCGTATTTTTACTGTTAGTACAGATGAAATCGATGCTCTTAAAGAAACGGTAAAAACTGTCGCGACATTTGATGAAAGTGAAAATGTTCATTGCTCAACAGTTTCAAACAATCTTGTGGTCGCCTCCATTAGCTCGGTTAAAATTATCGATCCGGATGGAATAGAGAAAGCATATATCCCTGTAACCTTAAAAAAACCTTTTGTTCAGTCATATGCCGATGATGCTCTGGTGGCAGATTTGGCAGGGCATTATTTCGCTTTAATAA
>CAYWXN010000421.1:0-1557 GCA_964462075.1 uncultured Ruminiclostridium sp.
TGAGCTTTTCCTCTTTACTAAAGGTGCACCAGAGGTAATACTTGATAAAAGCAGCAGGATACTTATCGGCGATTATGAAAGGGAAATGACTTTTGATGAACGCAATAATGTTATGAAGGAATGCAGGAAAATGACAGCTATAGCTCTTCGGGTTATTGGTTTTGCATACAGAACCGTTGAAAAAAACCAACTGTGGAGTGACAAATTAGAAGAAAAAATGGTTTTCATAGGTCTTTCAGGAATGACTGACCCACCCCGAAAAGAAGCAGTAGAAGCTGTTTACAGATGCAGAAGAGCAGGTATCAAAACCGTAATGATAACGGGGGATCATAAAGAAACGGCAAAAGCGGTGGCATCAACCCTTGATATATATCGAAATGGTGATGAGGTGCTGACGGGCTCTGAGATAGATCAGATAAACGATAAACAGCTGGAGAATTTATGCAATAGAACTACAGTATTTGCCAGAGTATATCCAAGGCACAAGCTTAGAATAGTCAGAGCATATAGGGCAAAAGGTCATATTGTAGCAATGACCGGAGACGGAGTTAATGATGCCCCGGCTGTAAAGGATGCAGATATCGGAATTGCAATGGGAAAGTCTGGTACAGATGTAACACGTCAATCTGCAGCAATGATTCTAATGGATGATAATTTTTCCAGTATAGTAGCGGCTGTAGAGGAAGGAAGGAATATTTACTCAAATATACGCAAGTTTATACGCTATTTGCTCTCCTGTAATGTGGGAGAGGTTCTTACTATGTTTTTAGCATCGCTGATTGGGCTGCCTATACCATTAATGCCGGCGCAGATATTAATAGTGAATCTTGCAACCGATGGTTTGCCTGCTATTGCTCTTGGTCTGGAGCCCGGTGAACCGGAAATAATGAACAAACCACCAAGATTACCTAATGAAAGTATTTTTGCACACGGTCTGTCGGGTGTAATCGCTATAAGGGGCATATTGATAGCTCTTTCGACGCTGGCAAGTTTTATTATAGTGTTTGCTAACAGTAAAAACATAGTTACTGCACGAACTGCAGCTCTGGTAACATTGGTCCTTTCTCAATTAATACATGTTTTTGAGTGTAAGTCCGAAAGCCGCGGTTTATTTGAAATCAGATTATTCTCAAATATATATTTAGTTCTTGCGGTATTGAGCTCTGTAATTTTACTTATTTGTGTTATATATTTACCGTTTATGATTTCAGTCTTTGGTACCATACCGTTAAAACTCAACGAGTGGTTAATCTCAGGAGGTATAAGTCTTTTGGTTCCGATTATTTTTGGGATCTGGAGGGACATTAAGAATAAAAAATAATCTAGAGGCAATGCGGAACCTTTATACAGTTAAACTATAAAAGCTATCGGAACCTTTTATTTTGCTTTAATTTTAGTTATACTAAATAATGTCAGGTGTTAAGAGCACTAATACAAACGAGAGGGTGCATATTATGCTATCCATACAAAACGTGTCTAAAACATATTCGAAAGGCAAAGTTAAAGCAGTTGACAATATTTCGCTGTCAGTTAAAAAAGGAGAAATATTCGGGTTTT
>CAYWXN010000422.1:0-1541 GCA_964462075.1 uncultured Ruminiclostridium sp.
GAGCACCTATAACGGGGATCACATGTCAATGTACTCTGTGAATTCAGGTATTCCTAAAACTCTTGTTCGCCATATTATCAATTGGTATGCCGAGCACGAGGCTGATGAACGTATAAAAAGAATACTTCTTGACATAATTGACACCCCTATAAGTCCGGAGCTTTTACCGCCATCAAATACGGGAGAAATATCACAAAAGACCGAAGATATTTTAGGCCCCTATGAGGTACATGACTTTTTCCTATATTATATGCAAAGCTATGGAGCGGGGCCTGCTAAGCTGCTATTTATGGCAGAATGCGCTTTTAACGGGCAATACAGTTCTTCTCAGCTTAAAAAGTGGCTGACGGTATTCTGTAAGAGATTTTTCTCACAACAGTTCAAGCGCTCATGCATGCCCGACGGTCCTAAAGTTGGAACGGTAGGCCTATCTCCCAGAAGCGATTGGAGAATGCCCAGTGATGCTTCAGCGCGGTTGTGGCTGTCAGAATTGGATAAGCTATAGAGGTTTAATCAGGCTGTTATGATGTATAAAGCTATACCTGCTTCTTATGGACTCCTATAATAAACTCGATTTCGGTATCAAGCTTGTCCAACCTGTTGAGCCTATCTATGCCTTCACTTGGTGTTCGCCAATAATAGGGAGTCATGGTTAGAAGGTCGGCAATATCTTCACGGGAGTTGAGCTCAATAAAACCGTTAATACGAACCTGTTCTTCTAATCTAAATGATGGAAGATAAGGTTCTTTTTCATCATTTTCATAGGGCTTTTCATAAAGAACGGATTTTAATTGATAAAGATGTCTTTTGCCGGGTATTACAGTCACAAGGGTGCCATCATCATTAAGAACTCTGTTAAATTCCGAGTCATTGGAAGGGGCAAAAGCATTTAGTATGAAATCACTTTTTTGAGTCATCAAAGGGATTTTAAAAAGTGAGGCTACTATAAAGCAGATCTCTTTACTTCGGCCTGAAGCCAGCCGGATAGCCTCTTTTGAAATATCAATACCATATATGGAACAGCTTATGGACGCATCTAATAACGATTTGCTAATATTATTGGTGTAATAGCCGTCTCCGCAGCCTGCATCCAAGAGAACAGGATTATCCACGCTTAGTATGAGTCTTTGGGAGAATAAGTCGCAGAGTCCATCAGATAATGGATTGTAATAACCCTTGTCTAAAAAGCGTTTTCTGGCTTTTGCCATATCCTTGTTATCTCCGGGATCTTTACTGTTTTTATCCTGACTTAAGAGCAGATTGACATAACCTTTTCCTGCTACATCAAAACTATGGGATGATTCACACCAAAGGCTTTTTGTGTTTGCCGACAAAGGTTTATGACATACGGGGCAAATAAGATGCTCAAAACTTTTCATTCAGGCTTTCCTTAAAACATGCTGATACGACCTGATTATACTCCTTCATTAGCCATGCTTCAAGATAAAGATAGGTGCCTGTGGAGCGGCGCATTTGACTCACTTTACTTCGCATTATTCTTTATATTTGACATTATGAAAACAAGTAGCATATAATATCCT
>CAYWXN010000423.1:0-561 GCA_964462075.1 uncultured Ruminiclostridium sp.
GGGAATGAGCCGCTTCGGTTTAAAACCTCGGTACGAAATTTGGTCTCATTCTCTGTGAAGGACGATGCTCTTTGGAGCTTCTCCTCATATCGTCTTGCAAATGAGGGTTCTTTAGCCCACTCTCAGCTTCAGGCAATAAACAGAGCTAAAGGAAATTACACTTCGGAGGTACATCTTTCGTATTCCTTTGAAGCAATGGATTGTATTTTGGAATTGAGCGGAAGAGCCGACGGTATTTGGCGACTTGACGACAAGGTAATAATTCAGGAGATCAAAACCTCTGCCACTCCATTATCGGAAATACATGAAAATTTTAGCGAGTCTCACTGGGCGCAGGGGAAGTGTTATGCTTATCTTTTATCATCACTCGAAGATATCGACGAAGTTATCGTGCGTCTCACATATTATGACCGGGAAAAAAATGAGGAAAAGTCATTTGACAGGACATTTAGTCGGGACAAGCTTCAGCGCTTTTTTAGAACACTCCTCCATCCATATATAGCATGGGCTCTTTCCCAGGAAAAATGGAAGGTGATCCGGAACCTCTCTATTGAAGGTGTA
>CAYWXN010000423.1:571-1520 GCA_964462075.1 uncultured Ruminiclostridium sp.
CCTGCCTATAGGGAGGGACAGAAGCTTCTTGCATATAATGTCTATAAATGTATAGAAGATAATAAACGCCTTTTTGTCCAGGCCCCCACGGGAATCGGAAAAACCATGGGCGTTCTTTATCCGGCAATTAAAGCCCTTGGCCAGGGAAAGTTGGATAGGCTTTTTTATGCTACCGCAAAAACCACAACCAGAGGAATAGCCGAAACAGCATATAATATTCTTGCCGAGCAAGGCCTGCGTCTTAAGGTGCTGACCCTTACCGCAAAAGAAAAGATTTGCCTTAATGATGAGAAAAACTGCAGTCCCGATAAATGTCCTTTTATATTGGGCTATATGTCACGCTCTCGAAAGATAGTAAAGGAACTTCTCAAAAAGCACGACTTTTTTCCGAGGGAAACAATTACCCAAGTTGGATTACGCCATGGCATCTGCCCATTTGAGCTCAGTCTTGACTTGGCTCTGAGCTGTGATTTGGTGATATGTGACTATAATTATATTTTTGACCCCAGAGTATATTTAAGACGTTTTTTTGAACAAAAGGGCCGTGAGGACTACCTTATAATGATAGACGAAGCACATAATCTTTTCGACCGCGCCAGGGGGATGCACTCGGCAGAATTGAATGTTAAAGCCCTTTCGGATATTTCGAAGGAAATAAAGACAGATTTGCCGATAATAAATTCCGAAATAAAAAAATTAAGAAAATCACTATCCGTTATTGAAAAGCAAGCAGGTGAACCGGTATTAGAGGCCGGAGGAATAAAGTACAACACAACTTTCGATGCTCCTCAAAGTCTCAAATCCCCTCTCGGTGATTTTATTACAGTAACTGAAAGCTGGATATCAGGGGAGAGAGAAGATAAACCGTATACCGATAAGCTTGTGAATCTGTTTTTTGAAATTTTACATTTTAAGAATATCCTTGAAATTTACACGGATAATTATCGTA
>CAYWXN010000424.1:0-1507 GCA_964462075.1 uncultured Ruminiclostridium sp.
CTTCAGAGGAAAAAATAATTTACATGACATTGTGAATGGAGCGGACTGGCTAAAATTAAACTGTAATAAATATATACAGTAAGAATCTTTTAAGGTGGAGGTACTTATGAGTAAGAGAATACTATTTATTGGCGTCGATTCAGAAAAAGCCGAAAAGTTTAACAAAATGAAGATTTACGAGAGAAGAGATATAGGTTATATTGCCGGAATGCTTAAGGCTAAAGGCTATAACGTTATGGTGTATAGCAAAGATATAAGGGACGTTGATTTTAACATACTTAACGGCTTTAATCCTGATATTATCTGTTTGGCTGACGCCAGTAACGATCAGAAAATAATCGAATGGGCAAAAAATAAAAAACCTGAGGCATTGATCGGACGTAATACCGGTAACTGCTTTCCTGATTGCGAAACAGTCAAATTATGCATGGAACATGAGAAATATATTGACTTTATGCCTATTGGTGGAGAGGTTTATAACATTTGGGTTGATATTGTGGGGAGCTTGGCGGCAGGTAGAGGCTTAAATAATGTCCAGGGCATAATATACCGGCAGGACAACGAGCTTAAAATAAATGGCAACGTGCCGGATTTTGATATAAATAGCCTTAAAGTAAGTGATTGTGAATCAAATGAAATCGTATACATAACAACGTCTTTAGGTTGCATAGGCAATTGCAGTTTTTGCATTGAAAAGGCACTTCATAAGAAATGGAAAGGCCGGAGTATAGACAGCGTTATCGAAGAGATCGAATATTTAGCTGATGCTGGTATTCACCAATTTCAGTTTACAGACGCAGAACTAGAGGCACCGGACGTAAAGCTTAACAGATTAAATCAGCTGTGTGAAGGAATTATAGGTCTAAACAGGTTTATTATGTACCGGGCTAATTTTAGGCCGGATTTTTCGCGGAAGGCAACACCTGAGATTATGGAACTTCTTATAAACTCAGGCCTTTACAGGGCATATATTGGAGTTGAAAGCGGCTGTCAGGAAGATTTAAACATCTTCAATAAAAAGTGTACCGTCCAGGAGGCCAGGGCAACGGTACAACTATTTGAAAGTTATGGTGTACATACAGAGATAGGCTTTATCATGTTTCAGCCATTTAGTACATTAGAAAGCCTCTCACAAAACATAGATATGCTAGAAGATTTGGGGAAAGCCGATTTTGATTCAATATCAAGCTATTACAGGGATCAATCAAATTGTAAGCTACATGAAAAAATAATAGACGCTGGACTGGAGCGGAGCTATACATATGCTTTTATGGATAAGTCCGTAGCTGAGCTTTTTAGATTCATTAATTTTTATATAAATGAATACATCAAAACGGCAGTATGTAGATATAATGAGGAAATAAGCTATTACTCATGGCGTTACTACCATTTCAATTATTATCGGCGAATAGGTAAAAATGAGCAATGCGGGGCCGTACAATTTTACATGAATAAAGTATGGATTATACAGCAAAGTATGAGTGTGAATCTTTGTAATTGGTTTAGA